>JANJVG010000146.1 GCA_024710165.1 Burkholderiaceae bacterium | reverse complement strand
GCTGTCGCCCGTGAGCTGGCCCACGCGCAGGGCCACGTCGGTCATGTTGAGCGTGCCGGTGACGGCGTACACCAGCGCCAGCCCGATCAGGAACAGCCCCGAGGCCGCGAGGTTGAGCACCACATAGTGCACGCCCATGCGCAAGCGCTCGCGGCCCTGGCCGTGCACCAGCAGCACATAGGAGGCGATCAGCAGCACCTCGAAGAACACGAACAGGTTGAACAGGTCGCCGGTCAGGAAGGCGCCGCACAGGCCCATCAGCTGGAACTGGAACAGGGCATGAAAGTGGCGGCCCCGTGTGTCCCAGCCACCGGTGGCATACCAGAGCACCGGCACCGCCACCAGGTAGGTCAACAGCACCATGAGGGCCGACAGGCGGTCGAGCACCAGCACGATGCCAAACGGCGCGGGCCATTCACCCAGCTGGTACACCAGCAGCTCGCCGCCGCTGGCGTGGCGCACCAGCTGAACGGCCATGAACAGGCCCAGCAGCACCGACGCCATGGACAGCCGTGCGCCCCAGCGCTGGCGGCCGGCCGCCCCGCTGCCACCGGAACTGGCCGAGTCACCGATCAGCAACAGGCCCAAGGCCGTGAACACCGGCAGCAGCACCGACAGCACCGGGGCGTGCAGCAGCCAGAAAGCAGAGATCACATCCCACATCAGGCCTGACCTCCGCTTTGGCCCGCAGGTGCCTGTGCGGCGCTGCGGTACCCCGGGGCGTGGCCGGGCTCGTGCCCGTCCACGTGGTCGCTGCCGCTCTCATGGCGGTTGCGCAGGGCGAGTTCGATCACAAAGCCGGTGGTGGCAAAGCCGATCACGATGGCGGTGAGCACCAGCGCCTGGGGCAGGGGGTCGGCCACGGGGCCATCACCCACCAGGATGGGCTGGGCGTTGGACCACAGGCGGCCCATGGCAAAAATGAAAACGTTCACCGCATAGCCCAGCAGGGACAGGCCCAGCACCACGGGAAAGGTGCGCCCGCGCAGCATCAGGTAAATGGCGCAGGCAGTGACAAAGCCGATGCCGGTGGCCAGCAAAAATTCCATGCTCATGTGGGTTCCTTGGTGTGTCGCACGGCGGGCGAGGGGTGACGGGGGCTTGCGGCGTTCATGCGGCAGGCTCCGGTGGCCGCGGTGCGGCGGGTTGCGGGCTCTCGCGGCTCACGGTGCCCAGCACCGAGATGGTCAGCAGCGTGGCGCCCACCACCACCAGGTAGACGCCCAGGTCAAACAGCGCCGCAGACGCCAGTGGCAGCTCGCCCAGCAGGGGCACATGGGGGTGGCCATGGGCGCTGGTCAGGAAGGGGCGGCCGAACATGAACGCGCCCACGCCGGTGAGTCCGGCAATGCCCAGACCGGCACCAATCCATTTCACGAAGCGGCGCCCGCCCTGGCCGCGCAGCAGCAATTCGGCCTTGACCTGTCCCATCGACATGAACTGCAGCACCAGCGCCACGGCCGTGATCAGGCCGGCAATGAAGCCGCCGCCCGGCAGGTTGTGGCCGCGCATGAAGATGTAGAGCGTGAACACCAGCGCCACCGGCAACACCACCGCCGCTGCCACGCGCAGCAGCAGGGGCTGCGCGGCAAAGGTCCAGCGGCGGCCCTCGGTGTCGGCCGTGGAGCGGCGCGTGCGCATGCCTTCCATGAGCGCCAGCACGCCAATGGCGGCAATGCCCAGCACGGTGATCTCACCAAAGGTGTCGTAGCCCCGGAAGTCCACCAGGATCACGTTGACCACGTTGGTGCCGCCGCCCACCGGCATGGACTTGTCCAGGAAGTACCAGGAAATGGAGTCGTGGTCTCGGGTGAGCAGCACCCAGGCCAGCCACGCCATGCCCGCACCCCCGGCCAGCGCCAGTGCGCCGTCGCGCACGCGGCGCAGGCTGCCGGACTCGCGCGGCGAGTGCTGGGGCAGCAAGGCCAGGCCCATGAGCAGCAGCACGGTGGACACCACCTCCACCGACAACTGGGTCAGCGCCAGGTCGGGTGCAGACAGGCTGACAAAGGTCAGCGACGTGACAAGCCCCACCACGCCCACCAGCACCACCGACTGGAACCGCTGGTGGTGCGTCGCCACCAGCGTCAATGTGGTGCCAGCCAGCAGCAGCCAGATGGCAATAGCCAGCGGCGAAGCCGGCAACAGCTCACGCGGCCCGGTGCCCATGGGGCTGCCACTGCCCAGCACGGTCACCGCCACTACTGCAATGGCGGAGCCCAGCGTCCAGGCCAGGTAATGCTGCAGCGAGCCGCTTTCCAGCCGCTCCGAGATGCGCCCCGCCAGGCCAAACAGCCCGTCGATCAGGCGGTCGAAGATCTGGCGCCCGGTGGCCGCGCCAAACCAGGCCTCGGACTCGATGCGGTGCAGCCGCTTGTTGGCTGCCAGCAGCAGGTACAGGCCCACCCCCGCCACCAGGGCGATGGCGCTCATGAGCAGCGGCAGGTTGAAGCCGTGCCAGAGGGCCAGGTGGTACTCGGGCAGCGGCTTGCCGGCCAGTGCCGTGGCCGCCACGTCCACCAGCGGGCCGAAGGTGATGGCGGGCAGCAGGCCGACGGCGATGCACATCGTCACCAGCAGCATGGCGGGCAGCTTCATGCCCAGCGGGGGCTCGTGCGGGTGGGTGTTGGGCACATCGCCCAGCGGCCCGTTGAAATACGTGTCGTGCACAAAGCGCAGCGAATACGCCACGCTGCAAATGCCGGCCAGCGTCACCGCCGCCGGCACCAGCCAGGCCCACACCCCGGTGGTGCCCACCACCGCTTCGGTGAAGAACATCTCCTTGGACAAAAAGCCGTTGGTCAGCGGCACCCCGGCCATGGAGGCCGCCGCCACCATGGACAAAGTGGCCGTCCAGGGCATCAGCGCCCACAGGCCGCCCAGCTTGCGCATGTCGCGGCTGTGGGTTTCGTGGTCGACAATGCCGGCGATCATGAACAGCGATGCCTTGAACGTGGCGTGATTCAACACGTGGAACACCGCAGCCACCGCAGCCAGTGGCGAGCCCAGCCCGACCAGAAAGGTGATGAGGCCCAGGTGGCTCACGGTGGAGTACGCCAGCAGCCCCTTGAGGTCGTGCTTGAAGATGGCGATGAAGGCCGCAAACAGCACCGTGATCAGGCCCACGGTGGTCACGATCGCCTCGAACCAGCCCGAGCCCGCCAGCACCGGGTACATGCGCATGAGCAGAAAAACGCCGGCCTTCACCATGGTGGCCGAGTGCAGATAGGCCGACACCGGCGTCGGGGCGGCCATGGCGTCGGGCAGCCAGAAATGGAACGGAAACTGCGCGCTCTTGGTGAAGGCGCCG
This sequence comes from Burkholderiaceae bacterium, assembly GCA_024710165.1. Taxonomy (GTDB): domain Bacteria; phylum Pseudomonadota; class Gammaproteobacteria; order Burkholderiales; family Burkholderiaceae_C; genus Simplicispira. The sequence goes on along the minus strand of JANJVG010000146.1, from coordinate 9,447 downwards.
ATCAGGATCAGCAACAACGCGGGCACAAACATCGGGTTGGCCTGGATGGCGGCCACCTTGCCCAGCATGGCGCTCAGTTCATAGGTGCCTGCGATCTGGCCCAGCAGCACAAAGCCGCCCAGCATGGCCAGGCCGCCGCCGCCGGTCACGGCCAGCGCCTGGCGGGCACCGGCACGCGCGTCGGCCCGGTGGCTCCAGTAGCCCACCAGCAGGAACGAAGACAGGCTGGTGAGTTCCCAGAACACCACCAGCAGCAACAGGTTGTCTGACAGCACCACGCCCAGCATGGCGGCCATGAACAGCATCATCTCGCTGTAGAACTTGCCCACCGAGTCCTTGGGGCTCAGGTAGTAGTGCGCGTAGATGACGATCATCAGACCGATGAACAGGATCAGCCCGGCAAACATCATCGACAGGCCGTCCAGCCGGAAGGTGAGGTTCAGGCCGATTTCGGGCACCCAGTCCCAGGCGTTCACGATGACCTCGCCCGCCATCACCGCTGGCGCGTGGTTCAACAACAGGCCCAGGCTGGCCGCTGTGACGGCCCCCGCCGCCAGCGCCGTGAGCCAGCGCGAGCGCGAACCCAGCCAGAACGTCGCGGCGGTGCCCAGCAGCAGCGGAAGCAAAACGATGATCAGCAGCACGGGTCTCCTTTCAGTCTGCAAACCGCAGCAGCACTGCGCCCGGCCGTGCCGGGCTGCGCATGCGGGGCCAACGCGGGGCAGTGTGCCATCAATGGGCCCCGGCATCATCGGGCAGAACAAAGGGCAGTATGCACGGCCGGGATTGCTGCGCTGCAGCGCGTGCCGGGCGGGCAGTGCACGGATTGGCGGCATCCAATGCTATAATAACAATAGCTATTGGCGCTTTATCAATAGGGGCTAGGTGCTGTTTTGATTCTAAAAAATGGGCCCAACCCCGGCATTGCGGCGCCTTGCCTTGGCCTACACTGCAACGCCCTGCCTTGCCCGTCATCGCCCCATGAGCCCTCTATCCAAGGACACCTGCCTGGCTTGCGGCCAGCCCAACCAGTGCGCCATGGCGGCTGGTGCCGATCCGCTGACCTGCTGGTGCATGCAGGTTCCGGTGTCGCAGGCAGTGCTGGACCTCCTGCCCGCGCACGAGCGCGGCCAGCGCTGCATCTGCCCGGTCTGCGCCCGCGTGCTGGCCCCGGCCCCGGCGCCCGCGGAACCCCGCGCATGAAAGCCTCCGGCTCCCTGCAGGCGCTGCGCGCCCAATACGGCGAGCGTTACCGCTGGCTGGTGCTGCTGGCCGTGATGGTGGGCACCATGGCGTCGGTCATGTCATCGACCGTGGTCAACGTCGCCATTCCCGACATGAGCCAGCACTTTGCGCTGGGCCAGGAGCGCGCGCAGTGGGTGGCCTCGGGCTTCATGGTGGCCATGACGGTGTCCATGCTCACCACGCCCTGGCTGCTGTCGCGCTATGGCTACCGCGCCACCTATGCGGGGTCGATGCTGCTGCTGCTTTTGGGTGGCATGGTGGGCGGGCTGTCCAACCACTACGGCCTGGTGCTGGCCGCGCGCGTGGCCGAGGGGCTGGCCGCAGGCATCGTGCAGCCCATTCCGGCCATCATCATCCTGTATGCCTTCCAACCGCACGAGCAGGGGCGCGCCAGCGGCATCTTTGGCATGGGCGTGGTGCTGGCCCCCGCGCTGGGCCCCAGCATCGGCGGCCTGCTGGTGGACTGGTTTGGCTGGCGCTCCATCTTCTTCATGGTGGTGCCGCTGTGCATCGTCTCGCTGTGGCTGGCCTACAAGCTGGTGCCCGACACCGCTCCGGGCGGCCTGGCGGCCAACCGGCAGGGCCAGTCGCTGGACTGGCGCGGGCTGCTGCTGGGCGGCGTGGGCACGCTGTGCCTGCTCAATGGCCTGGTCGAATTGCGCAGCGGCCCGCTGTTGCAGGCCGGCGTGCTGCTGGCGCTGGCGGCCGTGTGCGCGCTGCTGTTTGTGGGTTGGCAGCGCCGCCTGTCGCGCCAGGGGCGCCCGCCGCTGATGGAGCTGCGGCTGTTTGGTTACCGCCAATTCGCCATGGGCAGCATCGTGGCCTTCATCTACGGCACGGCGCTGTTTGGCTCCACCTACCTGCTGCCGGTGTTCATGCAGATGGGGCTGCAACTGTCGGCCTCGCACGTGGGCACCATCTTGCTGCCTGCGGGTGCGGTGCTGGCGCTCACCATCCCGCTGGTGGGCCGCCTGGCCGACCGCCAGCCCACCCAGTGGCTGGTGAGCATCGGGCTGTTCCTGCTGGCGCTGTCGTTCGCGCTCATGGTGCTGATCGGGCTGGAGTCGCCCCTGTGGTGGCTGGTGGCCTTTGCCATCCTGGGCCGCATCGGGCTGGGTTTCATCCTGCCTTCGCTCAACCTGGGCGCCATGCGGCCGCTGGACAAATCGCTCATCTCCCAGGGCTCCAGCACCATCGGATTTTTGCGCATGCTGGGGGGCGCGGCCGGTGTCAGCCTGTGCGGCATCGTGCTCGAATGGCGTCTGGCGGCGCACGGCGTGTCGCTGGCCAGCAGTGGCAGCAGCCCGGCGCGCATCGCGGCGTTCAGCGAGTCGTTCCTCATGCTGGCGGCGCTGTGTGTGCTGGCGCTGGTCGCCGCCTGGCAGTTGCGCGACGCGCCGCGCGCCCCTTCCGCCCCTGCGGCCTGAACTGGATACGAGAGTGCAACCATGTGCCAACTGCTCGGAATGAACTGCAACACCCCCACCGACGTGACCTTCAGCTTCACGGGCTTTGCCCAGCGCGCGGGCCACACGGGCGACCATTGCGACGGCTGGGGCATTGCCTTCTTTGAAGACAAGGGCGTGCGCCACTTCGTGGACCACGAGCGCGCCGTGGACTCGCCCATTGCCGAGCTCATCCGCCGCTACCCCATCAAAAGCTGCAATGTCATATCGCACATCCGCAAGGCCACGCAAGGCGTGGTCGGGTTGCAGAACTGCCACCCGTTTGTGCGCGAGCTGTGGGGCCGCTACTGGGTGTTTGCGCACAACGGCGACCTGAAAGACTTCCGCCCCCGGCTGCACAGCCACTTCAGGCCCGTGGGCACCACCGACAGCGAGCACGCCTTCTGCTGGATCATGCAGGAGCTGGCCAAATCCCACGCCGGAGTGCCCAGCATTGCCGAGCTGACGATCACACTGCGCGACCTGGCTGCGCGCATCGCGCCGCACGGCACCTTCAACTTTTTGCTGTCGAACGGCCAGGCGCTGTGGGCCCATGCTTCCACCCACCTGTATTACGTGGAACGCCGCCACCCGTTTGCCCAGGCGCACCTGTCCGACGAAGACCTGCAGGTGGACTTTGCCACCCAGACAGCCCCCACCGACCGCGTGGCCGTCATCGTCACCGCACCCCTGACGCGCAACGAAACCTGGCACGCCTTCGCCCCGCAAACGCTCAAGGTGTTTGTGGACGGCGAGGCGCAGCCGCTCTGACGGCCGCTGCGCCGCCCGCACCGGCCATCAAAATGCTATTGTGTTGATAGCTGTAAGCGCTTGATAGATAAGCGCTTGAGGCCTTTTTTCTATCAATCGGGTGTTGGGTCCACCGCTGCAATCACCCCACCCCCCAGGCACACCTCGCCGTCGTAGAGCACGGCGCTCTGCCCGGGCGTGACGGCCCACTGCGCCTCGGGGAAACACAGGCGAAACGCGGCGCTGTCCGAGCGCTCCAGGGTGCAGGCCGCATCCTGCTGGCGGTAGCGCGTCTTGGCGGCGTACGGGCCCGGTGCGGGCGCCTGGCCCGCGCACCAACTGGCATCCTGCGCGTCGAGCCGGTGCGACAGCAGCCAGGGGTGGTCATGCCCCTGCACCACGCGCAGCGTGTTTTTGGCCAGATCCTTGCGTGCCACAAACCAGGGCTCGTGCGCACCGCCGCCGCGCTGGGCGCCTTTCTCCTTCACGCCGCCGATGCCCAGGCCCTGGCGCTGGCCCAGGGTGTAAAAACTCAGGCCCACATGCCGGCCCAGCGTGCGCCCCCGGTCGTCCTGAATGGGGCCGGGCGCGTGGCTGATGTAGCGGTTGAGGAATTCGCGGAACGGCCGCTCGCCGATGAAGCAGATGCCGGTCGAGTCCTTCTTCTTCGCGTTGGGCAACCCGATCTCGGCGGCAATGCGGCGCACCTCGGTCTTGTGCAGCTCGCCCACCGGGAACAGCGTTTTCGACAACTGCGCCTGGTTCAGCCGGTGCAAAAAGTAGCTTTGGTCTTTGGACGGGTCCAGGCCCTTGAGCAGTTCGAACAGGCCCGTGGCCGCGTTTTGCCGCACACGGGCATAGTGGCCCGTGGCAATCTTCTCGGCGCCCAGGCGCATGGCGTGGTCAAGAAAGGCCTTGAACTTGATCTCGGCATTGCACAGCACATCGGGGTTGGGGGTGCGCCCGGCCTGGTACTCGCGCAGGAACTCGGCAAACACGCGGTCCTTGTACTCGGCGGCAAAGTTGACGTGTTCGATCTCGATGCCGATCACATCGGCCACGGCGGCGGCGTCCACGAAATCGACGTTCGACGAGCAGTATTCGCTGTCGTCATCGTCTTCCCAGTTCTTCATGAAGATGCCGACCACCTCGTGGCCCTGTTGCTTCAATAGGTGGGCGGTGACGGCGGAATCCACCCCGCCCGAGAGGCCGACGACAACGCGTTGTTTGGTAGGGGCAGTCATGGGTTCGATTGTATTTTTATGCGCCGGCTGGCCTGCGCAAGGGCACAGAACGCTTTGCGGCGCGGTGGGCATGGTTCGCCCGGCGGGGTTTCGGCTCGGCGGCTATCGACCAGCGGCTGGCGAACCGGTCTTCAAGCTGCGCCCCAGTTAGTCGCCCAACTCGTCGATGTCATCCTCAACCACTGGAATGATGCGCTGGCACTCCAGACAGTCACAAACAAAGACGCGCTGGTTGTCGATGTTCACGGTTTCACGCAGCATCAGTCGAGACCCGCATCTGTGACACGCATCTGGTTGCTCAGTCATGACTTGATAAACAGTCTCTGGCGGAAATTGCCATTTCATAGAAGCTACTTTTGGTTGTCCACAAATATTGCCTTTCGGTGCCACGCAACAAACTCCGGTTGCGGGGCGAATCGCTCTGGTGGCTCGATGCTTTTTCCATGGAGTGGCAGCAAAACTTCTTTGACGAAAACATCACTGCTTCTTTTTAGATCTTCGGAAAGGATGATCGTGAAGTCATCCGCAAGGCAAATCAGACCCTTGTCAAAAGCACGGTCATGAATGGCGGACAAGCACAGCCCATTGCTTGGGTTCAGTCTGTTGGCCTTGTCGCTGCTCCAAGGAACGATGTGGCTCGCAATCAATAACCGTGAATCCGTCAGTCCTGACATGCAGCAACGATTTTTGTAGCTGCTGAGTACTGCACGGCGGAAAAAATGTTGCTTGATTCGTTGGGCCGTCAAAACCTGCCGTGTCTCGCCGATAAAGTCTTCCGGTGATAGCGTGTCACTTTCTTTTTCTGGTTCCAAGTCTTCCACGGAGCCCTTGTCCAGTTGTTGACGCAACAACTGACATTCCATTGCCAATTGCTCCCAGTCCGAATGGAATTCGTCCCACACTGAACGGTCCAGCGCCGAAGCATTGCCCAACCCAGCACGCCCAGAGCGAATAACTGCCGGGTCAATGCTGGCAATGTTGAGCATTTTCATCGCCACTGCATCCGCGGTGCGGCCAATGATTTTGGCCAGCGCCATGATTTCCGGGTTCCGCCCGTGAATTCTTCCGTAAGGTAGTTGGCAGTAAAGATGGAAAGCCAGCTTGATTTGCTCTCTAGTCCAAAGTCCAGTTGCCATGGTTTATTTCGGCCCGATGACGGGCGAATCCGCCTCGACCGCTTTCTTTTTTAAATGATGAAGTCAATCAGTTGGCCGACCGCTTGAACCATGGGAGCAAGCACGGCTCCGGATAAGAGACGGTAGGCTTGTGTATCCGAAGCCGGAATCTTGAATGTATCAGGAGCCCCATCGGCCCTGCGCATTCGCGGGGCGGCAGCCTGCGCGGGTTCCTGTGTTCCCCTTGGCTCAACAGAATTTGTGAAACCCCTTGCGCAAAGCTCGCGTGAGTAACCCAACAGAAGACAAATCCATTATCTGCAGCTGGATGCTTTTTTGTCGCCCGCAGGACCATCCAGAGGTCATCGGTCAGTGTGCAGCATGGATGGCAATGGTTACCATGCACCCCCAGGAGACAACACCCATGCTCAAGAAAACCCTGTGGGGCCTGCTGGCCCTGGTGCTGCTGCTCGCGGCGGCTGTGGCCATCAACACCGTCCGCAAAGGCTCGCGCCAGTTGCAAGTGGAGCCCCTCGCCCCGGTGGCGGTGGACGGCGCGGCTGCAGCCGCGCGCCTGGCCGAGGCGGTGCGCCTGCAGACCCTTTCCTCGCGCGACGACGCGCAGCTCAGTGCCGACCAGTTCAAGGCGCTGCATGCTTTGCTGCAGGCACGCTTTCCGCGCGTGCATGCCGCACTTCAGCGCGAGGTGGTGGGCGACCTGAGCCTGCTCTACACCTGGAAGGGCGCCGACCCGCAGGCCCGGCCCATCATGCTGATGGCGCACCAGGACGTGGTGCCCGTGGCGCCCGGCACCGAGGGCGACTGGGAGGTGCCGCCGTTTGCCGGGGAGGTGAAAGACGGCTTCATCTGGGGCCGGGGCTCGTGGGACGACAAGGGCAACCTGCTTTCGCAAATGGAGGCCGTCGAGATGCTGCTGGCCAGCGGCTACCAGCCGCCGCGCACCATTTACCTGGCCTACGGCGCTGACGAGGAGGTGGGTGGTGCGCGCGGTGCCCAGCAGATTGCCGCGCTGCTGCAACAGCGCGGCGTGCGTCTCGATTTTGTGCTCGACGAGGGGTTGCTGGTGCTCGAAGGGGTGATGCCCGGCATTGCCCGGCCCACGGCGCTCATCGGCGTGGCCGAGAAGGGCTATATGTCGGTGGTGCTCAAGGTGTCGGCCACGCCGGGGCATTCGTCCATGCCGCCGCCCAAGGGCACCAGCGCCATCGCCATGATGAGTGCGGCGCTCGCACGCCTGGAGGACAAGCAACTGCCCGGCGGCATCCGGGGTGTGGCGGGCGAGATGTTCGACACCCTGGCGCCCGAAATGGGCGGTTTTTCGCGCGTGGCGCTGTCCAACCTGTGGTTGTTCGGCCCCGTGGTGCAAAAGCAGCTGGAGGGCGCGGGCAGCACCAACGCCATGCTGCGCACCACCACGGCGCTGACCATCGTCAACGCGGGCAACAAAGAGAACGTGCTGCCCGGCCGCGCCGAGGCCACGGTGAACTTCCGCATCCTGCCGGGCGACACCAAAGAGGGCGTGCTGGCGCATGTGCACAGCCATGTGGCCGATGCGGCGCCGGGCGGCCGGTTTGAACTGGTGGCGCTGCCGGGTGCGGTGGATGCGTCCAAGGTGGCGCCCACCGATTCGGCGCAATACCGGGTGTTGAACCAGACCATCCGCGAGGTGTTTCCCGACGCGCTGGTGGCCCCGGGGCTGATGGTGGCGGGCACGGACTCCATCCACTACGGCGCCATCAGCGACCACATCTTCAAGTTTTCGCCCATCCGCGCCAACGCCGAGGATCTCAAGCGCTTCCACGGCACCAACGAGCGGCTGAGCGTGGCCAACTACCAGGACGCCATCCGCTTCTACCACCGGCTCATTCCGCAGGTGGCCGGGCAGTAGTGCGCCAGCCGGAAGAAAGGACACCCCATGGAATTGCGCCAGCTACGCTACTTTGTCCGCATCGTGGAGCTGGGCTCCATGGGCCGTGCTGCGATCGATCTCGACATGGTGCAGTCGGCCCTGAGCCAGCAGATCAGCCGCCTGGAGGGCGAGCTGTGCACCCGGCTGCTGCAGCGCACCGCCAAGGGCGCCGTGCCCACCGAGGCCGGGCTGGCATTTTTTCGCGAGGCGCAGTTGGCGCTGCGCCATGCCGACCAGGCCGCGCGTGCGGCGCAGCAGGCGCGGCTGACGGGCAGCGTGAGCGTGGGCCTGTCGCCCACCACAGCCTCGGTGCTGGGCGTGCCGCTGATGCGCGCCATGCACGAGCGTTACCCCGATGTGCGCCTGCACATGGTAGGCAGCCTGTCAGGGCACCTGTCGAACATGCTCAACGCGCGCCAGCTCGATCTGGCCGTGTTGTTCGACACGCAGCCGGCGCGCCGCTGGAGCGTGCTGCCGCTGCTGGAAGAGCGCCTGTTCCTGATTCGCTCGGCCCAGCATGGCGTGCACACGCCGCCGCTCACGGGCAAGGTGGCGCTGGCGCAACTGGGCGACGAGCCGCTGATCCTGCCCACCGGCCCGCATGGCCTGCGCAGCCGGCTTGATGCCGCCTTTGCCCAGGCGCGCGTGGCGCCGCGCATCGCCATGGAGATCGACTCGCTGGCGCTGCTGATGGACGCGGTGGACATGGGCCTGGGCAGCACCATCCAGCCCTGGGCGGCGGTGGGCCGTTACCCCGATGCGGCGCAGCGCTTTGCGCTGGCCGAAATCACCGATGGTCCGGCCTATCGGCCCGCCGCGCTGTGCAGCCTGTCGGACGACGAACTCTCGCCCGCCGCGCTGGCCGCGCGTGTGGTGCTGGGCGACTGCGTGCGGGAGCTGGTGCAGTCGGGCCGCTGGATTGGGGCGAGCTTGACGACCCCCTGAGGCGCTGCGCGCCTTCCCCCTGGAAGGGGGACGCCAACAGCGCCTGCACTTGGTATTGGCGGCCCTTGCGCGGTGGCGCTGGCCTGGGCCGCGCCCTGCAGAGCGGGCGGGGGTGTTGTGGTGGACCGAGCGAGCCTGGCGGATTGATTCAAGTCTTCTCAACCCATCACGATCCGTGATGGGGTCATGCCGCCGCAACCCCTGCGCAAGCTGGGGCATTCTTTCTACATTCAGGTTCATGAATGAAGAGAACTGCCCATGAGCCCCGACGTTCTGGTGATTGGCGGTGGCAACGCAGCCCTGTGCGCCGCGCTGATGGCGTGCGAGGCCGGTGCCAGCGTGCTGCTGCTCGAATCGGCCCCGCGTGCCTGGCGCGGCGGCAACTCAGGCCACACGCGCAACCTGCGCTGCATGCACGATGCGCCGCAGGACGTGCTGGTCGAGGCCTACCCCGAAGAGGAATACTGGCAAGACCTGCTCAAGGTGACCGGTGGCCTGACCAATGAACACCTGGCGCGCCTGACCATCCGCGCGTCGGGCCACTGCCGGCCCTGGATGCGCAGCCATGGCGTGCACTTCCAGCCGCCGCTGTCGGGTGCGCTGCATGTGGCGCGCACCAACGCCTTCTTCATGGGCGGAGGCAAGGCGCTGGTCAATGCCTACTACCGCAGCGCGGAAAAGCTGGGCGTGCAGATCCGCTACGAGGCGCCCGTGGACCGCATCGAGATCGAGAGCGGCCGGTTTGTTGCCGCCCATGTGAAGGGCGAGCGCAT
>JANJVG010000102.1 GCA_024710165.1 Burkholderiaceae bacterium | reverse complement strand
GGTGATCTGGTGTCGCGCCCCATCGGCGACGTGCTGAAAGAGGCCAAGGCCCTGTTCGAGGGCGGCGTGAAGGAGTTGCTGGTCATCAGCCAGGACACCTCGGCCTACGGCGTGGATGTGAAGTACCGCACGGGTTTCTGGGACGGCAAGCCCGTCAAGACGCGCCTGCTGGAGCTGGTGCAGTCTCTGGGAGAAATGGCCGCGCCCTACGGTGCGTGGGTGCGCCTGCACTATGTGTACCCGTACCCGAGCGTGGACGAGATCATCCCGCTCATGGCGCAGGGCCTGGTGTTGCCCTATCTGGACGTGCCTTTCCAGCACAGCCACCCCGACGTGCTCAAACGCATGAAGCGCCCGGCCAGCGGCGAGAAGAACCTGGAGCGCATCCAGCGCTGGCGCGAGGCCTGCCCCGATATCGTCATCCGCAGCACCTTCATCGCCGGCTTCCCCGGCGAAACGGAAGAGGAGTTCCAGCACCTGCTCGACTTCCTGCGCGAGGCGCAGATCGACCGCGCGGGCTGTTTTGCCTACAGCGACGTGAATGGCGCCGAGGCCAACATGCTGCCCGGCATGCTGCCGCTGGAGGAGCGCGAGGCGCGCCGCGCGCGCTTCATGGCGGTGGCCGAAGACGTGTCGGTGGCCAAGCTGCAGCGCCGCATGGGTGCCACCATGCAGGTGCTGGTGGACCACGCCCCCGCCATGGGCCGCAAGGGCGGCGTGGGCCGCAGCTACGCTGATGCGCCCGAGATTGACGGCGCCGTGCAACTGCTGCCGCCCGAAAAAATCAGCAAGCAGATGAAGGTGGGCGAGTTCACCCGCGCGCGCATTGTGGGTGTGCAGGGCCACGACCTGGTGGCGCAGCCCATCTAAAAAGTGAGCAGCTAGCGCTTGGTTCTATTGGATTTCATGCTGTTTTCACAATGAAACCATTGATTAGTAAGCGCTAAAAGCTCATTTTTCAATAGCAATGACTGAGGCTGGTGTGGCACCAACCAGCGCCACGCCAGCAGGCACACCAAGAAAAAAGGCTTCCCGAGGGAAGCCTTTTTGCTGCGTGAGACATGCTTACACGCGCTTGCGGTATTCGCCGGTGCGGGTGTCGATCTCAATCTTGTCGCCTTGAGACACGAACAGCGGCACGGCCACTTCAAAACCGGTGGCGATCTTGGCAGGCTTGAGCACCTTGCCCGACGTGTCGCCCTTGACGGCGGGTTCCGTCCAGGTGATTTCGCGTTCGACGCTGGTGGGCAGTTCGACCGAGATGGCCTTGCCGTCGTAGAACACCACTTCCACGGCCATGCCGTCTTCGAGGTAGTTCAGCGAGTCGCCCATGTTTTCGGCTTCGACTTCGTACTGGTTGTAGTCTTGGTCCATGCACACGTACATGGGATCGGCGAAGTAGGAGTAGGTGCACTCTTTCTTGTCGAGGATGACGTTGTCGATCTTGTCGTCGGCCTTGAATACGACTTCGGTGCCGAAGTTGCCGATCAGGCTCTTGAGCTTCATGCGCACGGTGGCCGCACCGCGGCCGCCGCGGGCGTATTCGGTCTTGAGGACCACCATGGGGTCCTTGCCGTGCATGATGACGTTGCCGGCGCGGATTTCTTGAGCGATTTTCATAGCAGGTTGCTTGGGTTGGGGCCGCTCAACGCGCGGGCTGGCAAATTGGCGGGAAGGTCCTGCTGGTCTGCCTTGCCGATGCATGTTCCGCGGCAAAAGTGCGCAAGGGCGGGCACCGGTGTGCCGCGCCTGATTTACGCAAAGCCTTGGATTTTACCGTTTTTCCTCGACAAACCCCAAAAGCTGTGTAACCAGGTCGTCCTGGGCCAGCAGACGCGCGCGCGCAGCCTCGACACAGCCTGTCCATTGCGCCAGTGTGGTGGTGTCCGGCCACTCGACGGGAGCATCGTTCAGCCCATTCCAGCTGGCATGGAATTGCCGCAGTGAAGCTGGTGCCTGTAGCCAGTCCAGAAACGCCTGCAGTTTGCCGTGGTGGGCGTTGTCGTGCTGCGGGTAGATGTGCCACACCAGCGCCTGTCCGGCCCAGAGTGCGCGCACCAGCGAATCCTCGCCGCGCACCAGGTTCAGGTCACACGCCCACAGCAAGGCGTCAAACGCTGGCTGGGTGCAGTAGGGCTGGTATGAAATGCATAGCTGCTCGCGCCTATCCAGCAAGGGCTGGAGGCCTTTTTGATTATCAAAATGGCCCATTGCCTTCTGCACGGCCTGCGTGGCGCGGCCGGGGGTGACCAGGAGGTGCGTGGCGGCCGGAGCGCTTTGTGCCAGGAGGCCGGGCAGCGCGGGGGGCTCGTAGCAAAAGAGCGAGATCCAGCGTTGCGGTGCCGCCGCTTGGGTCGGTTGGGGTTCGCCGGCGGGCTGTGCGTCCGCCGGCGCGTGCGCGGCGCGCCAGGCGAGCGCATCAAACGCGGTGCTGCGCTGCATCAGGTCCGGTTCACGCAGCAGGCCGCCCGTGCCCGTCGTGAAGCCAGGGTAAAAAAACCACCGTGTCCATCCGGCGGCTGGGCCTGAGAGGATGGGCGAGGGCAGGCGGTGGTTGCGCTCCACATAACTTTCTGCGGACAGGTATTCGAGATTGATCCAGACGGGTCTGTGGCCCCGGGTGCCTGCCCGGCTTGCGCAGTACGCGATGAATTCCGGCGCTATTTCGCAGCCAAAGGCCTCCAGCATCACATCGGGTGGCGCCTCGTGCGCGACCGACACGGGCGATCCCCAGGCGCGCACCTCCACCCCCGGGCAGCCCTGGGGTGCCATCCATTGCAGGGCCGAGGCGTCGTCCACCCACAGGCGCACCTGCTGGCCTTGCCCGGCCAGTTGGGTGGCCAGGCGCCAGCAGACGCCAATGTCGCCAAAGTTGTCGATCACGCGGCAAAAAATGTCCCACTGCAGGGGGGCGAGGGTCTGGTTCATGGCAGGGTGGTGGGGCTTTGTGGGTTGCGCAGGTGGTCCACCAGCAGGCGCGCAACGCTGGACAGGGATTCTTCGCTGCGCACGCCCAGCACCAGGCGGCGATGGGCCCAGGGTTCGTTCAGCGTGATGGCCCGGATGGCCAGCGTGCCACGGTACAGCGTGGCGCTGCCGCGCGGCATGACGCCAATGCCCAGGCCGGCGGCCACCATCAGGCACAGGGCGTCGTAGCTGGTGACCTGGATGCGCAGCCGCAGCGGCACGCCCGCTTCGGCTGCGGCGCGCGTGAGCAGGTTGTTGATGGCGCTGCCGGGGTGCGCGCCTACGAAATCAAAGGCCAGTGCCTCGGCCATGCCAACGGGTTTGCGCCGGTCCAGGGCGTGGCCCCTGGGTACCACCAGCACCAGTTCGTCGCTGCGGTATGGCAGCAGCGTGATGCGTTCGCCATAGTTGCCATCGTTCAGGATGCCGACATCGGCCGCGTTCTCAGCCACCGATCGGGCAATGGCCGAACTGATCTGTTCCTGCAGGCGCACATCCACCTGGGGGTGCAGGGCCATGAAACGCTGGAGTTCGCCCGGCAAAAACTGGGTGATGGCCGAGATGTTGGCCACCACCCGCACATGCCCGCGCACGCCGGTGCCGTATTCGCGCATCTGGCTGGCAATGCCATCGAGGTCATTGAGCACGCCGCGCGCCATGTGCAGCAGGGCAAACGCCGCAGCCGTGGGTTCTGTGCCCCGGTTGCTGCGGGTGAACAGCGCCACCTGCAGCGCGGCCTCCAGGTCGGCCAGGCGGCGGCTGACGGCCGATGCGGCCAGGTGTTCGCGCGCGGCGGCGGCGGCGATGGTGTTTTCTTCCATCACGGCAACAAACAGGCGCAGGGAGACGGGGTCGAGTTTCATGGGATGCTGATGGTAACCACCCGGCCCGCCAGCCATGCTGGATTGCGATGGCAGCTTCGCGCATCAGCGTTTTACGGGCGGGGCGGGTGTGCGCATGATGCGGGCCAAACCCACACGGGCAGCGCGCCCACGGAGGCCCCACTGCATGGAATCGTCGCAATCATTTCCGGTCTCGCCACCTGCCATTTCACCGGCCGCGCTCGCGGGGGTGCGCGTGGTGGAAATGGGGCAGCTCATTGCCGGGCCGTTTTGCGGCAAGACGCTGGGCGAGTTCGGTGCCGATGTCATCAAGATCGAAGCCCCCGAAACCGGTGACCCGCTGCGCAACTGGCGCCTGATCAAGGAAGGCACCTCCGTCTGGTGGCAGGTGCAGTCGCGCAACAAGCGCTCGGTGGCGCTGGACCTGCGCCAAAAGGAAGGGCAGGCCATCGCCCGCCAGCTGATAGCCGAGGCCGATGTGCTGATCGAGAACTTTCGCCCCGGCACGCTGGAGGGCTGGGGCATGTCGCCGCAAGAGCTGCACCAGCTCAACCCCGGCCTGGTGATGCTGCGCATCTCGGGCTACGGCCAGACCGGCCCCTACCGCGACCTGCCGGGCTTTGGCGCCATCGGCGAAGCCATGGGCGGCCTGCGCCACCTGACGGGTGAGCCCGGTCGTGTGCCGGTGCGTGTGGGTGTGTCGATTGGCGACACGCTGGCGGCGCTGCACGGCACCATCGGCGTGCTCACGGCGCTGTACCACCGCAAGGTCAACGGCGGCAAAGGCCAGGTGATTGACGTGGCGCTGCACGAGGCGGTGTTCAACGTGATGGAAAGCCTGATCCCCGAATACAGCGCCTTTGGCGTGGTGCGCGAGGCCGCAGGCAGCGCACTGCCAGGCATTGCGCCGTCCAACGCCTACCCGTGTCAGGACGGCTGGGTGCTGGTTGCGGGCAATGGCGACAGCATCTTCAAGCGACTGATGGACACCATTGGCCGCCCCGACCTGGGCGCCGCGCCCGACCTGGCCGACAACGCGGGCCGCGTGGCGCGCGTGGAAGAAATCGACGCTGCCATTGGCGCCTGGAGCGCGCAGCGCACGGTGCAGCAGGTGCTCGATGCCCTGGGCGGTGCCCGTGTGCCCGCAGGCAAGGTCTACACCGCCAAAGACATTGCCGAAGATCCGCACTACCGCGCCCGTGACATGCTGATGACACAACAGACGCGCGACGGCTACACGGTGCAGGTGCCCGGCATCGTGCCCAAGCTCTCGGCCACGCCCGGCACCATCCGCAGCAGCGCGCCGCACCTGGGTGACGACACCGACGCCGTGTTGGCCGAAGCGGGTTTGTCGGATGAACAGATTGCGCTGCTGCGCAGCAAAGGGGTGATTCAATGAGTGCATCCAGCACGGTGTGGCAAGGTGCGGGGCGCCGCATCCACATGCAGGAAGTGGGCACGCGCGACGGCTTGCAGATGGAGCAGGCCTTTGTGCCCACCGAGGAAAAAATTGCACTGGTCAATGCGCTGTCGAATGCGGGGCTTTCCAAGATCGAGGTGACCTCGTTCACCTCGCCCACCGCCATCCCGGCGCTCAGGGATGCCGAGATCGTCATGCGCGAGATCACGCGCCTGCCAGGCACCGTGTACACCGCCCTGGTGCCCAATTTGCGCGGTGCCGAGCGTGCCATCGAGGCGCGCACCGACGAGTTGAACCTCGTCATGTCGGCCAGCGAAACGCACAACATTTCCAACCTGCGCATGACGCGCGAGCAGTCTTTTGCCAGCCTGGCGCAGGTGGTTGCCACGGCGCAGGCCGCACAGGTGGCGGTGAATGTGTCGCTGTCGTGCGTGTTTGGGTGCCCCATGGAGGGCAATGTGCACGCGTCCGCCGTGTTCGATTGGGTGCAGCGTTTTGCCGACCTGGGCGTGCGCGGCATCACGCTGTGCGACACGACGGGCATGGCGTATCCGACCCAGGTGCACCAGCTCACCACTGCGGCGCGCGCGCGCTGGCCGGGCATGGATTTCACGCTGCACTTTCACAACACGCGCGGCATGGGGCTGGCCAATGTGCTGGCGGCCATTGATGCGGGAGCCGACCGGTTTGATGCCTCGCTGGGCGGGCTGGGCGGCTGCCCTTACGCGCCGGGCGCGTCGGGCAATGTGTGCAGCGAGGAAATCGTGCACGCGCTGCAGCTCATGGGCTACGACACGGGGGTCAACCTGACCCGGCTGGTTGCCGCAGCGCAGCGCCTGCCGGCCCTGATTGGCCACGATATTCCCAGCCAGATCGTCAAGGCAGGCCAGCGCCTCACGCTGCACCCGGTGCCTGCGGACTTTGCAGCCATTCGCGAACGGGCGCTGGCGCGCTGAGCGCCGAACGGAATGTGGTTTCATGCCCAGTCCTTGTTGCATCCAGAACGCCAGGTGCCCTGACCCATGACCCACCCCACGCTGCACAGCCAGGTTTGTCCCTGCGCTCGACAGGAGCCGCTGTGCGATGGTCGATTCCACGGCCTCGGTGTGGGGCCATGACCTCGTCAAATTTTCAACCACAGTGAAAACGGAGACATCGATGAAGACCAACCGCAAGCAATTCACCACCCTGGCCATCGCCGCGCTGGCCATGGGCCTGGGCCATGCCGCCTGGGCGCAGGGCGCCTACCCCACCAAGACCGTGACCATGGTGGTGCCCACGGCCGCCGGTGGCACCACGGATTTGTCTGCGCGCATGGTGGCGCAGGCACTGGCGCCCGTGCTGGGCCAGTCGGTGGTGGTGGACAACAAGGGCGGTGGCAACGGCAATATTGCCGCGGGCATTGTGAAGCGGGCCGAGGCCGATGGCTACACCCTGCTCATGCAGTACTCGGGCTACCACGTGATCTCTCCCCACCTGACCAAGGTGGCGCAGTGGGCACAGAGCGACTTCCAGCCCGTTGCCAACGTGATCTCGGCGCCGCAGATCATTGTGGTGCGTGCCGACCTGCCGGTGAAGTCGCTGCCCGAGCTGATGGCCTACGCCAAGGCCAACCCGGGCAAGCTGAACTACGCATCGTCGGGCAACGGCTCGTTGCAGCATGTGACGGGTGCCATGCTGGAGCAGCAGGGCGGCATCAAGATGGTGCACGTGCCCTACAAGGGCACAGGCCCGGCGCTGCAAGACCTGCTGGGTGGCCAGGTGGACCTGACCTTTGGCACCGCGCCGCCCTACATGCCCCATATCCAGTCGGGCAAGCTGCGTGTGCTGGCCGTCACCGGCAAGGAGCGCCTGCCCAGCCTGCCCGATGCACCCACCACGGCCGAGGCGGGCTACCCCGGCGTGAATGCCACATCGTGGTTTGCGCTGTTCGCGCCTGCTGCCGTGCCAAAGCCCGTCATCGACAAGCTGGCCGCCGACCTGCGCACCGTGGTGCAAAGTGCGGCATTCAAGCAGAAGGCGCAGGAGCAGGGCGCCACGGCCGACTACCTGGGCCCGCAGCAGCTGGGCGAGCGCGTGAAGGCCGATCTGGCCAACTGGGCTGGCGTGGTGAAAAGCTCGAAAATCGAAGCCGAGTAATAGTAAAAATGGCTTCTGGCGCTTAATGGGTAAGCGCTTGTAGCTATTAAAATAATAGCATTCTGGTTTTTGATTCCCGGGTGGTGCCTGGTGCGCGGCCACAATAGGCACCATGTCTGATCTGCATTCCGAAGAACTGCTGGCGCAGGTCGCTGCGCTGCCCGCGCTGCCCGGTGTTTACCGCTATTTTGACGCGCAGGATGCGCTGCTGTATGTGGGCAAGGCGCTCAACCTCAAGCGCAGGGTATCGAGCTATTTTCAAAAGAACCATGGCGGCACGCGCATCGGCCACATGGTCGGCAAGATAGTGCGCATGGAGACCACGGTGGTGCGCTCGGAGGCCGAGGCGCTGCTGCTCGAAAACAACCTCATCAAGACGCTGAACCCCAAGTTCAACATCCTGTTTCGGGACGACAAGAGCTACCCTTACCTCAAGATCACCGGCACCGCCAACGCCACGGGCGATGCACCGGGCCAGGTGTTTCCGCGCATGGCCTATTACCGCGGGGCGGTGGACAAAAAGCACCGCTACTTCGGCCCCTACCCCAGCGCCTGGGCGGTAAAGGAAACCATCCAGCTGCTGCAAAAGGTGTTCCGGTTGCGCACTTGCGAGGACACGGTTTTTGCCAACCGCACGCGGCCCTGCCTGCTGTACCAGATCAAGCGCTGCACGGGGCCCTGCGTTCAGCTCATCTCGCCCGAGGCCTATGCGGCCGACGTGATGCACGCCGAGGCACTGCTGCGCGGCGAAACCCAGGAGCTGCTGCAGGCGCTGGAGGCGCGCATGATGGCGCATTCGGACAAGCTGGAGTTTGAGCAGGCCGCGGAGCTGCGCAACCAGATGCAGGCGCTGTCACGCGTGCTGCACCAGCAAGCCATCGAAACCGCTGACGACAAGGACGTGGATATTTTGGCTGTGCGCGTGCAGGGCGGCCGTGCCTGCGTGAACCTGGCCATGGTGCGCGGCGGGCGGCACCTGGGTGACCGGCCTTATTTTCCGGTGCATGTGGAAGATGCCGCCGGGGTTTTTGCACAAGAGAGTGACGAGGAGACCCCGCCAGGCGCCCCGCCAGTGCGGCCCGTGGAAGCGCTGGTACTAGAGGCCTTTATCGGACAGCACTACATCGGCGTGCCTGTGCCGCCGCTGCTGGTCACCAGCGTGCCGGTGGACAAGGCCCTGTTGGCAGCGCTGACCGAGCAAAGCGGCCTGCGCGTGAGCGCCATCCACCAGCCACGCGAACAGCGCCGCGCATGGCTCGATATGGCGCAAAAGAACGCCGACCTGCAGCTGGCCCGCCTGCTGGCCGAAGAGGGCTCGCAGCAGGCGCGCACCCGGGCCCTGGCCGAGGCGCTGGACTTGCCGCCCGAAGACCTGGACCAGCTCACCATCGAGTGCTTCGACATCTCGCACACGGCGGGCGAATCCACGCAGGCATCGTGCGTGGTGTTTCACCACCACAAGATGCAGAGCAGTGAATACCGCCGCTATCGTGTCGAGGGCATCACCGGAGGCGATGACTACGCCGCCATGCGCCAGGTGCTCACGCGCCGTTACAGCAAGGTGGCCGAGGCTGCGCGCGAGGCCGGTGGCATCGACTTTGCGGCCCGTCCCGCGCCAGGGGGGCAAGAGGCCGCCAGGCCCAAAGGCGTGGCGCGCCTGCCCGATCTGGTGCTGATCGACGGTGGTAAGGGCCAGGTGGGCGTGGCGCGCGAGGTGTTTACCGCACTGGGGCTCGACCTCACCCGCATCGTGGGCGTGGAAAAAGGCGAGGGCCGCAAGGTGGGCCTGGAAGAGCTGGTGTTTGCCGATGGCCGTGAAAAAATTTACCTGGGCAAGGACTCGGCCGCGCTGATGCTGGTGGCGCAGATTCGCGACGAGGCCCATCGTTTTGCCATCACCGGCATGCGTGCCGCGCGCGCCAAGGTGCGCGTGGGCGCCAGCCGGCTCGAAGACATCGCCGGGGTGGGGCCGAAAAAGCGCGCGCGCCTGCTGCAGCGATTTGGCGGTGTGCGCGGTGTGCAGGACGCCAGTGTGGACGATCTGGCGACCGTGGAAGGCATTTCGCGCGAACTTGCCGAAGCCATCTACCATGCGCTGCGCTGAATCCGGCAGTTGCCATTGCCTTCAGGGGCGCTGCGGCATGACACAATCGCAGGCATGTTCTGGACCATTCCCACCATCATGACCTGGACGCGCATCGTCGCGATACCCTTGATCGTGGGGGTGTTCTACGCGCCCCTCGATCCGGGCACCCGCAACCTTGTGGCGGCCTTGATGTTCATCGTCTTTGCAGCAACCGACTGGCTCGATGGTTATCTGGCACGCAAGCTCAACCAGACCTCTTCGTTTGGCGCGTTTCTCGATCCGGTGGCCGACAAGTTCCTGGTTTGCGCTGCGCTGCTGGTACTGGTGCACCTGCAGCGCGCGGATGTATTTGTGGCGCTCATCATCATCGGCCGCGAGATCGCGATCTCGGCCCTGCGTGAATGGATGGCGCAGATTGGTGCCAGCAAGAGCGTGGCCGTGCACATGCTGGGCAAGCTCAAGACCACGGTGCAGATGGTCGCCATTCCCTTTCTGCTCTACGACGGGAGCGTGCTGGGCGTGATCGACACCGGCGTGTGGGGCACCTGGCTGATCTGGCTTGCCGCCGTGCTGACGGTGTGGTCCATGGTGTTTTACCTGCGCAAGGCATTGCCGGAGATCCGGGCGCGTGTCAAATAAGTGATAAAAAGTGCCTCCAGCGCTTTAGTGTCAAGCGCAGAGTGCTATTGTTTTTGGAGTAAAGAATGACCAAGCACCGCATTGCCGTCATTGCAGGGGATGGCATTGGCAAGGAGGTCATGCCCGAGGGCCTTCGCGTGCTTGACACCGCATCGCGCAAGTTCGGTATCGACCTGCACTGCGACGTTTTCGACTTTTCCAGCTGGGACTATTTCGAGCGCCACGGCAAGATGCTGCCGGACGACTGGAAGGACCAGATCGGCGGGCACGACGCCCTGTACTTTGGCGCCGTCGGCTGGCCCGAGAAGATCCCGGACCATGTGTCGTTGTGGGGCTCCCTGCTGCTGTTCCGGCGCGAATTCGATCAATACGTGAACCTGCGCCCCGCACGCCTCATGCCTGGCATCACCGCCCCTGTCGTGCGGCGCGACGGCAGTGCCCGCTCGGCCGGCGAGATCGACATGCTGATCGTCCGTGAAAATACCGAAGGTGAATATTCCAGCATCGGTGGACGCATGTTCGAGGGCACGCCGCGCGAGATCGTCCTGCAGGAAACCGTGATGACCCGCCATGGAGTGGATCGCGTGCTGCGCTTTGCCTTTGAGCAGGCACGCCAGCGCCCGAAAAAGCACCTCACCAGCGCCACCAAATCCAATGGCATCGCCATCACCATGCCCTACTGGGATGAACGTGTTGCGGAGATGGCGAAGGAATACCCCGATGTGCGTGTCGACAAATTTCACATCGACATCCTCACGGCGCACTTTGTGCAACGCCCCGATTGCTTCGACGTGGTGGTTGCCAGCAACCTGTTTGGAGACATCCTGAGCGACCTGGGACCGGCCTGCACGGGCACCATCGGCATTGCGCCCAGCGCCAACCTCAACCCCGACCGGCGCTATCCATCGCTTTTCGAGCCGGTGCATGGTTCTGCTCCCGACATTGCCGGTCGGGGTGTCGCCAACCCCATCGGGCAGATCTGGTGCGGAGCCTTGATGCTTGATTTCCTCGGCTACCGAGCTGCGCACGATGCGGTCGTGGCAGCCATCGAGCAGGTGCTCGAGCCGCGCGGCGGAGGGCCCCGCACACCGGACCTGGGCGGCAAGGCGAGCACACAGGACCTTGGAAAGGCGATTGCATCGGCGCTGTGAAACGTGTGCTGACCCATGTGGACGGGGATGTCAATTCGGGAAGATGCCCACCGTTTTCGGTGGACCAAAATCCCTCGCAGGCACCCGTGGCGCCGTACAAAAGCGACTAGAATCGATCGCAACGCCGCAGCAACCCGGCGTGTTGTATTGACACCCGGAGAGCCGATGGCTTTAATTTGACGCGGCAACACAGGCTGTGGCTTGCGGTCAGGCATCCGTCACCTATTCTGCCGTCGCATGGTCCTCAACGTGTGGTGACCAGACAACCAAGAGACGATCCATCCCCATTTTCCCGAGAGGCTTCTTGTGAACAAAACCGAATTGATTGAGCATATTGCAAACAATGCCGATATCTCCAAGGCTGCTGCTGCGCGGGCACTGGAATCCACGATCGAAGCGGTCAAGAAGACGCTCAAGAAGGGGGGGACGGTGTCGCTCGTAGGTTTCGGTACTTTTGCCGTAGGCAAGCGCGCCGCACGCACCGGCCGCAACCCCCGCACAGGCGCTGCGATTAAAATCAAAGCGGCCAAAGTTCCCAAGTTCCGTCCGGGCAAGGCATTGAAAGATGCCCTGAACTGATACAGATCCAGGTGGGGTGCTTAGCTCAGTTGGTAGAGCGGCGCCCTTACAAGGCGTAGGTCGGCGGTTCGACCCCGTCAGCACCCACCACTGATGCAAAGGCGAACGAAAGTTCGCCTTTTGTTTTATGTCACAGAAAGATTGACCATGTTTGAATCCATCCGCAAGCACACCAAGATCGCGATGTTCTTGTTGTTCCTGCTGATCATTCCGTCGTTTGTGCTGGTTGGCATTGATGCCAGTTACTTCTCCGGCAGCAGTCCTGTGGTGGCCCGGGTGGACGGCGTCGATATCACGCAGGCGGATTGGGACAATGCCCACCGGATAGAGTCGGATCGCCTGCGTGCTGAACAGCCGCAACTCGATGCCAAACTGCTCGACACCCCGCAGGCGCGCTACGCCACACTCGAGCGCATGGTACGAGACCGCGTCCTGCAGGTCGCAGCAACAAAGATGAATCTGACCACCAGCGACGCCAAGCTGGCCCGCAGCCTTCAGGAAATTCCGCAAATTGCAGCGCTGCGCAAACCCGATGGCACCCTGGACACCGAGGGCTACCGTGCCCTGGTGGCAGCCCAGGGAATGACCCCTGAGGGTTTTGAAGCCAGCATGCGTCGTGACCTGGCAGTCAGTCAGGTCTTGGGCGGGGTGATTGGCAGCAGCTTTGCCACTCCTTCCCAAGCCGATATTGCCCTGAACGCCCTGTTCCAGCGCCGGGAAGTGCAAGTCGCAATGTTCAAGACGGCTGACTTTGCTGCCAAGGTTCAGCCTTCGGACGAAGACCTGCAGGCCTATTACAAGGCGCACCCCGAGCAGTTCCAGCAGGCCGAGCAAGCCACGGTGGAATACGTGATTCTTGACGTCGGTAGCCTGCGTGACAGCACCATCCTCAACGAAGACGACCTTCGCACGTATTACAAGGAAAACGTGGATCGCATGGCAGGAAAAGAAGAGCGTCGCGCGAGCCATATCCTGATCACGGCCTCCAAAGATGCCCCTGCTGCCGAGCGAGAAAAGGCCCAGGCCCGTGCTGAAGAACTTCTGGTGCAGGTGCGTAAAAGCCCTGGCAGTTTTGCCGATCTGGCAAAAAAGAACTCGCAAGATCCCGGCTCGGCCGTTCAAGGGGGAGATCTGGGCTTTTTTGCCCGTGGCGCCATGGTGAAGCCCTTCGAAGATGCAGTCTTTGCACTCCAGAAGGGGGGGCTCAGCGATGTGGTGGAGTCCGATTTCGGCTATCACATCATTCTGCTGACAGACATCAAGGCGCCCCGCAAGCCGTCTTTTGATGAACTGCGCGCCTCAATGGAGGCCGACCTGAAGCAACAGCAGGCTCAGCGCAAGTTTGCTGAGGCGGCAGAAACCTTTGCCAACACGGTTTATGAGCAGGCCGACAGCCTTCAACCGGTAGCAGAAAAGCTCAAGCTCAAAATCCAGACAACGCAAGGTGTCGTACGTACTCCGGCGCCTGGAGCCGCTGGCCCGCTGGCTTCCCCGAAGTTCATCGAGGCCCTGTTCTCCGCTGATGCGCTGGAAAACAAGCGCAACACCGAAGCCATCGAGTTTGGCACCAGCCAGATGGTATCGGGCCGCATCCGTGACTACACACCAGCCCGCACCCTGGCCTTTGAGGAGGTGAAGGCGCAAGTCCGTCAACGCTTCGTAGCAGAAAAAGCGGCTGAACTGGCGCGCAAGGAAGGTGAAGCCAAACGTACTGAGTGGGCTGCCAATGCTCCCCTTGCAACGGGCTTGTCCGCACCGATGATGGTGTCCCGGGACCTTCCCCAGAGCCAGCCCCGTGCCTTGCTCGATGCAGTTCTCAGTGCCAGCACCGAGGCTCTGCCTGCCTGGGTCGGCACCAACCTGGGTGAGCAGGGCTATGCCGTCGCAAAGGTGATTCGAGTGATTCCCCCCGAGCCAGCAGCACCCGAGGTGGCGCAGCAGCGACAGCTTCAGTATCTGCAGTGGTGGTCTACTGCTGAGGCTCTGGCGTATTACGAGACGCTCAAGCAGCGATTCAAGGTGCAGATGAAAGTCAATCGCCCTGGATCTCCTGTTCCGACCCCCGCAAAATGATTAACTTGAGAAAGCCAGGTACTTTAGGAGTTATAATTTAAGTCTACGGTGGCTGTAGCTCAGTTGGTAGAGTCCAGGATTGTGATTCCTGTTGTCGTGGGTTCGAGCCCCATCAGCCACCCCAGTTAAAAAGAAACCCCGCTATCTTTCCGATAGCGGGGTTTTTCTTTTTCAGGCTTGTGTCGTCAATCGAATTCGCAGTTGCTGCACCCGTGCCCTGCCGTCGGGCGCAGGTAGCAGCGTGCTCAACGCGCCAGGAAATCGCGCAGGGCGAACAGGGTTTCCTCGGGCGCTTCGGTCATCTGGTGGTGTCCGACCGGGAGGTAAACCACCTGCACGCCCTTGCCTGCCCCGCGCGCGGTGCTGATCAGGGCCTGCGCGGCCTTCGGAGTGGTCATCTGGTCTTGCGCGCCCAGAGCGAACAGCACGGGGCAGGTGATGCGCGCGATGGCCTCGTTGCCGCCCGCGTAGCTGTCGCAGGCCACAAAGCCGCGGTGGAACAGGTTCACCTCGCGGTTGCTGCGCAGCACGCGGCGGCCCAGCGCCATGCTGGCACCAAACACCCAGGTGCCGGGGCCCAGGGCCGTGGGGGGCGCGCACAGGGTGCTGCGCGAGAACACGTTGACCATGCGCAGCGCCTTCTCGGGTTCGTTCAGCGAGGCCTCGATGAGCGCGGGCGACACCTTCATCGGGAAGGCCGTGCCCACCAGCACGAGGTGGCTCGCGCGCTCCTGCAGGCGGGCGGCCGCCTCCAGCGCGATCAGCGAGCCCCAACTGTGGCCCACCAGTGCCGCGCGCGGTGCGCCCACCGCATCGAGCAGGGCGATGATGAAGTCCGCCGCTTCCTCGACCGAGGCAGGCGCTGGGCCGGCGCTCTTGCAGTGGCCGGGCAGGTCCACCGCCAGCACGTTCCAGCCGTGGTTGGCGAGGTAGCGGCTCTGCATGGCCCAGACGCTGTGGTCGTTGAGCACGCCGTGGATCAGCACCACGGTGGGCTGCGCCGGGTTGAAGGGCTTGCCACCGGTGTAGCAGAAGGTCTTGTGGCCGTTGACTTGCAGTTCCATGGCTCAGGCTCCTGCCTTTTCTGCGGCCTTGAGGGCGCGCTTGAGGTCGTCGATGAGGTCGTCGGGGTCTTCCAGGCCGATGGACAGGCGGATCGTGCCCTGCGTGATGCCTGCGCCCGCGAGCGCGTC
>JANJVG010000216.1 GCA_024710165.1 Burkholderiaceae bacterium | reverse complement strand
CGCCGCAGAGCATCGACCAAACCATATATACATTGGTGAAATTCTGAGGCCAGAGTCTGTTTGGAGTAATCCAAGGCACAAAAAACATGTGATTCCAAACAAACAGATACAGCAGTGGCCCGATGGCGGTGGTGAGCAACGCACCGATCCACCAACTTCTGCCCTCATACCCGCGGTACTCCGGGAGTTCCTCCTTCAAATCGTTGAAATACCGGGTTTCAAGAAGCAATGAACCCATCGGAAAGAGGAACAGCATTGCACCAAATAATGCAAGTGCCGTACCGATAAGCTTGACAGGCCAAATCTGATTGCGCGCAGAGAGCCCGTTTCCACCTTCAAGCGTCAGTTGCATCCACTCCAAGGCATTTGCAATAGCCGGAATGGAATCTGTAGCACCTGCATGGTTCTCCCAAGGCTGATAGAGTATTCTTGCTGTTCCTTCTTCGATGGACCCATACACCTTTCCGACCTCGATGGGATCGGTAGTATTGAACAACGGCTGCAATACCGGTGATACGGGAGCATCAGAACCCTTGCCGATGAATATCATCACGCCAAGCTCGGTAACCGTTCCAATATTGAAGGCTGCATTTTTGACCAAGGGGGCGGCCGAGAGGTCCATGGACCCCGGTGCATTCACCTCGGACTCCATGAAGAACACCGATGAGTAGCCATCGGGATTCGAGGTGATTGCACCCATCGCTCCTGCAAACCCTCCTTGGGACATCCCGACTATACCGATATTCTGCGTATCAACATTCGGCAGGCTTCGAAGATATGCAAGGCCGGCGGGACCTCCGGCCCCATGGTCGAGATTCTTAGCGGTGGATCTTCCATGACCGCTCATATCCATGGAGAGAACCACATATCCTCTTCGCGCAAATTCCAGTGCAGTATTCGCCATATGGTTCTTTTGATTATTCAACCCATGAATGGCAAGGATTGCCGGGGCTTTTCCGGTATTGGCCTTGGGCGTATACAGGTAGGCGCTTACCTTGAAGCCCGGTGCATGCCAAATGGAGACCTCTTCGACTTTCACACTCCCAAACCCTGCATTCACCCATGCTCCTACCAGACTACCGCCAACCATGAGTATGATCGCCAGATAGAGCAACATCCAGTTCTTGCTTGTTTTCATTCAAGCCCTCCTTATTTCTTTAGAATCTTTTTTGATTCTATAGAAAGTATAGACCAAGATATTCCTCCCTGCAACGATGATATTCATCATGACGGTGAGCTCCCGACTTCTCTATTGCTTTACGATTGGATTTCGAGCGACTCGGCTATCCTACCATCTCCAGGAACGCTTGCTCCTCCATGGGTTTTGCGTAGTAAAATCCCTGTACACGCTCGATACCCACGCTCTTGACCATTTCCAACTGCTGTTCGGTTTCCACTCCTTCGGCGATAAGCACCTTGCCCAAGGTGTGCAGCATATCGACAAGCAAGGCAAGCATGGCAGGATCGGCCATGGCTGCATGGATGACGCTCTTATCGAATTTCACATAGGCGTACGGCAGGTCCATCAACGCCTTCAGGTTGGAATACCCCGTACCGAAATCGTCAAGGGCGAACTTGATGTCCCTAAGCGAGAGCTCAAGCATCACCTGTGAAACTTTTTCATATGAGCGGAGGGCCACCGATTCGGTGATCTCAAAGCCGATCTTTTTGGGGGCGATTTGCTCTTGCTCGATAATGGAGATCAATGAACCTGCAATATGGCTCGAATTGAAATCCTCGCCGCTCAAATTCACCGAAATGTACTCCAAAGCACACTCGTCCAGACTTTCCCTGACCAAGGTGCAGACTTTCGAGAGGAGAATCTTGGTAAGATGAACGATCAACCCCGATTGTTCGGCAAGACTGATAAACTGGGAGGGATGTAAAAACCCCATATGTTCATCCTTGATCCTCATCAATGCTTCAGCCGAAACCATCCGGCCTGTTGCAACATCGTAGATGGGTTGGTAGTGCACCCTCACCTGCTCGGGATTGCGGATCGAGGATCGGAGTGCGGACAAGACGTTCATCCGACGTTGCTGGTCGAAAGCATCCTGCTTGGTAAAGATGAATACGGGCTGCTTGCGTACCGAAGTAATTTCAGAGAGCACCCGCTTTCTTGCCTGATCGTACTCTGCAAGCGTAGAAGCATGGCTTGGGATGTGCAGCACACCGAAGTTGACTTGCACGAACAGCAGCTCTCCCTCCACCTGCCAACCTTGGATCATGCGCTGCCTGACCGCCTGAACCACCGAGCCGGCAAGCCTGCCGTCCTTCGATGGAAGACAAAGACAAAACCTGCTGCCTTCCAGTCGGAACGCCTCATTCGAAGCAGCCATGGTTTTCAGAAATGCACCAATCCCGACAAGCACTTGCTCGGCTGCCGGGGCTCCATGGAGCGAGCTGAAATACTCGAAGTTCTCGATATCCAAAAAGATGAGCGTATGAGGTGATTGAAAGCGGAAGATGCGGATGAGTTTACGCTGAAGCAATGCTTCGTTGGGAAGGCCGGAAAGACTGTCGAAGGTGACTGAGTCCCGTTGGCCTATCAAGTAGTACAACACCAGCATGAACGCATTAACCACCATGAACATCAAGGGGGAATGGGTCGTCTGAAGCGATATCAAGGAGACTCCGAAGCACAAGGGCAACAGCAGGGAGATGAAC
>JANJVG010000212.1 GCA_024710165.1 Burkholderiaceae bacterium | reverse complement strand
TGGCGCTGAAGGTGGAGTGGTCCCAGACTTTGTCCTCGATGTTCAGGCCCACGAACCAGCGGTACAGCAGGTTGTAGTTGACCGCTTCGACCAACTGGCGCTCACTGCGGATGGAGAACAGGATCTGCAGCAGCAGGGCCTTGAGCAGCATCTCGGGCGGCACCGAGGGGCGCCCACGGCGGGCATACACCGCTTCGAACTCGCTGTGCATCGTCGCCAGCAGCGCATCGACCACGGCGCGCAACTTGCGCAGCGGGTGTGCCGCTGGCACGCGCTCTTCAAGGCTGATGTAGCTGAACATCGCCCCCTGGAAGTCTTGGTTTCCTCTCATCTTTCTCGTCTGGGTCGTTCTTGGATGGCTTCAGATCGTAGCGGCCCACACCGGCTGCGGCGAAGGATTTTTCAACGGCCTGTTAGAGACATTGACCGGCCCAATTTCTATGATGATCTGTACGCGACGCAGGCTGCCTGAGTTCGCCGAATGCCCCCAGGGGAGACACGGGAAAGCGGGCGCTTGCCATCTACTACGGCAACGGCCTCACGACATGACAATGACGGAAGATATTCAAAAACGTCGAGGACGTGAAATTCCCTGGCTGCAGGCCGTCAGATTCCACAAGGACATAGTCACGCGTGCCGAGAAGAGCTTTTTTCCTTGGTCGCGCAGGACGCCCGTTCGGAGCGATGGACGAGTCTGGATGGTTTTGAACCGCCGGCACTCGCTGGACCATGGACGCTCCAGGACGGGGACATCCGAAGTGAAAAATTCCGGCTGGCAGCAGTCCAAGGTCAGCACGATTCCCTCTTTCTTGGGGGACCTTGCTACGTAGCTTGGGAACGACCCTTGGGGTCGGACTCATGGGTTCGGCAGTGGCGCCCCCTCCTGTACCGCGAGGTGCAAGTACGCTTCGAAGACTCCCAGGTGACCCTGTCGCCAAGCCAGGGGATGTGGAATGTTTCTCCCCTGTTTTTCGAATTGGTTGAACGCCTGGAGGTCAATCCCTCCGGAACGCTTGAAGACTTCGCGCAGGAGTTGATTGAGGACGCATCCAAGACATTCGCGGGTGGGGGCGAATTGGCTGCGCGCATAGTAAAGGCGCTTTTTCGCAAGGTTCCCGGGCTTGAGGAGGAACTGGCCCGGACAAACCGGGGGAATGTCCCACGCAACCCGCCCACCCCGTGGATCTTGTTTGCTCCAGCCACCAATTTCTCTGCCTTGATCCGGCACCTGAAGAGGGACTACGACCGTTTGGAGGCAATGCTGGGCGAAGACCCAGCCAACGTGGGTGGCCTGGGCTTGCTCGAGGATCACAGCAGCTACGCCGCTCGCCCGGCCTCCATTGGATCCAAGGTGCTCGTGCGCATTTACGCCCAGCGCATCGAGATTCGTGACATGCACACCAGTGCCCTGCTGCGCACCCACGCCAAAGCCGAGCGCCCCGGCACGGTGGTGCTGCCCATGGAGGAGCGGGTGTTCAATCCGTCTCGTGAGACCCGCCTGATCCTGCGTCAGGCAGGCGAGATCGGTGAGCACGCCAGGCGGCTGTGTCAGTTGCTCTTTGCCATCGAGGGCCGGGTGGGCCAGCGCAAGCTCTGGGGCATCGTCAGTCTGGCCAGGCGTTACCCGGCGCACTGCGTCAATACGGCCTGCGCGCAGGCCCTGGAGCAAGGGACGCCACCTGAGCCGCAGGACGTGCATGCGCACATGCACGGCGGCGTTCCGGCTGGGGAAGTGAAGGCTCTTGGTCACTGGCTTGGCAACTACGCTGGCGTGGAGCATGAGCTTTTTGTGCCCAGAGCAGTTGATTCGGCTTATGTCGACTTTGTGGACCGCCTCAGCGTTGATGAAGAGCACTCGCTTGCGGCGGTTGGCGTCCTTTTTGTTCAGTACCAGCACGCATGCGGGAATGCCCGTGCCGTAGAACAACCCGGGGGGAAGCCCGATGACGGCCTCCAGGTGGCCGGCCTGCAACATTTTCTTGCGCGCTTCCTTCTCCTTGCTACCACGAAAAAGCACGCCATGGGGCATGACCACGGCACCCTTCCCGGCATGGTCCGTGTTGCCGTTCAGCAGGTGCCGGCCAAAAAAGCGCGCAAGGGCATCGATCCGTTCACCAAGGTGGAGCGCGTGTTCAAGGCCAAGCCCGCCAGCGTCAAGTTGAAGGCACGGTTTTTCAAGAAGCTCAAGGACGCTGCGCTGTAAGCAACCCTTCTCTTTCCCAACCTGGGCCGGCCGAGACCGGGTTGGGATACAGGCCCCTGTGAATTGGCTTGAACGGAATGGGCATCACGGGTGTTGGGTCCACATTTGAAGTGATCACCAACTTCTTGATTTGGCGATCGACATACTGATACGAGCCACAGGCATCATTGTGTGCTGCGCTTGTTCAACGTTTGACAATTCAAGTACATTCTCCAGTGGGCGTTTTGCGCCCCCGGCTTCACCTCCCTGAGCCGGTCCGCATCATGCGGATTGCAAGCCTGGCCCCGTGCCAGGCTTCTTTTTTGGAGGCTGCTGCCAACGACCTGCTAGACAAAGTCACGGTCGAAACGGGCTGCGCCGCCCGCCCTTCCCGCCTCTGGGTTTGGCGACCAAATACCGGTCCGGATCGAAATCGCTGCGCTGTTTCAGCAACTCGTCGCCATCAATGAAGGTGGCCAGGTGCTCGATGTCCACAGCGGACACGCCCACTTTCGCAAAGTGCGCCTGCCAGGTGTTCACGACCGCAATGACTCGAACCACCTCCTCGGCGGCTTCTGCGGGCAAGAGGCCAAAGGCCTCGCATTCGGACATGGCATTGTCCAAAGTGGAGTCGTGGCCCTGTGCACCACAGTTGAACTCCTGGTAGCCCTGTCCCGAGTTGCTTGGCAACACGTCGTAGGCCGGGGCAAGTTTGAGTCGACCGTTGCCATGGGGGTTGACCACCAGCAAGGCGTGGTTCTTTTCGTGGTCATCGGTGTTGTCCATCAGGATGTTGAACACCATGCGCCGAAACAACTCCCTTGCGTCGCTCTGGTTCACGTTGCCCTGGGCCACGCCAACCCGGCGCAGAATCCGGGCCAGTTCGGGATAGCCCATCTGAGGCTCAAGCCCGGTGGGCGTGCCAGCCCTGATCGCGGTGCCCGCAGAGATGCTGTGAATCCGCAGCTCTCGCTCACGGTCGAACCGTCGAATCGCCACCGCGTTGAACCCCACGAGCGGGATGATCTGTGTCTGGGCAACCGTGATCCCTGCCTGGGCAGCCAAGGTCATCGTGGCGTGTTCGACCAGGGGTGTATCCACCGGTTCGTTGTTGAAAAACTTGATGACCCACGGCTCACCGTTGATGTTGATGAGCGCCTTGGGCTTGGCTCCGCCCAAGGGACTGCCTCCACCGGCGATGATCCGGGCCTCGATCTCCGACAGTGGCTCGGACGCTTCGATCTTGCCGACCACCTCACTCAAATGCTGGGCGTCTTCCAGGCGAGGCAATGGACCACCTGCGCGTGGTAAGTAGGTTTCTGGCGAGGTGGAAACTCCGAGAGCACCGAAGCGCTCGTCGCCCGCGTAGTACAGGTACTCCATCAAGGACAAACGCTTGGGCTTGTCCACGAAACGGATAACCTTTTCTCCCCACCGGTCCGGCCGTGCATCGTCTACTGCGCCCACGGCGCGCTGCGTCTCTGCCATCAGGCGACCCGGGGGCATGAACTCGGTGTCGATCAGGGGCAAGTCTTCGCTGAGTGCAAAGCCCGAAGCCAGCCACTCGGGGGCATAGCGCAGCGATACGCCTTTACCGGCGGAGACCAGATGGAGTGCACCCACGTACCGCGGCTGGCTCGGATCTGCCAAGTACCAAAGGTAGAGCTCGTCAAGACGCATTTCAGGCCTTGCCTCGTTCCGCGCTCAAACGAGCAACGGCAGCCGCTTGGGCCCGGGCTTTGCCCAATGCCACGGCCTCGCGCACATCCATTTCAATGGCGCCCCGATCGTGCTCCGGGGCTGCGAGCATGCCCAGTTCGCCATCGCGTTGAATGAGCCAGAGTGCGGTGGCCACGATGCCGATGCCTACGCCAGGGTCCCCTGCTTCCAGGCGCTGCAGCGTGGGGATCGATACGCCCATGCGCTGCGCCCAGGTCTTGAGTGATTCCTTGCGGCGCAGGCGCGCCACGGCCAGGTCGGCGCCGAGCTTTTCAAGGGCGGCCTGGGTGGCCGGCGGCAGTTGTTGCAGCGCACGTGCAGTCTTAGGCATGAATATAGATTGTATCTATGATGGCAGAAAAGCAAATATCTATATTTACGAATGGCGTCTTGAGCACCGATTTTCGCTCAAACCCAGCATCTTGACGTCAGCCCTGTCAAAGACGTACATCCATGTTTTTACATTCTTTGCCAGCCCGGTTAGGATGTACGCGTACATCCATCCTTCTATCATGAGAGGTCATCCATGGCCAGCACGAAACTCTTCAAAAACGGCAACTCCCAGGCCGTGCGTATTCCAGCGGAACTGGCCTACAGCAGTTGGGATACCGAGCTGGTCATCGAGCGCCAAGGCGACGAGCTGCGCATCCGCACTGCCCGCCGGCGCATGGGGGATGTCTTGAGCAAGCTGGCCCAGTTCTCCCCTGACTTCATGAGCGAAGGCCGGGGTCTCAATGTCGAAGGCGAGCGCGAGTCCGACTCACGCCCATTTACGACGTGATGTCTGCCTTCCCAGTCATGGGTGATGGTCCCAACCAGTGGGCCCTCCAGGAGATCAAGCTGGCGATGGCCTTGCTCGGCAAAAACCGGCACTACCACGTCCACCACATCGAGCGCCGGCATTTCAACAGTACGGCCAAAAAGGTGGGCTACGGAGAAAGCGCCGAAACACTGTTGGACGAGTTGATCGCCCGCACACCAGGGGTGGTCGCGCAGGTACAAGCAGAGCTTCCAGGCGATTTTTCGCAACGCGTTGCAGACAAGGTTCTGGATGGCTTGTTGGCGTCAGCCCGGTCGCTCGGTCAATCCGGAGGCTGAGTCGCCCAGAGAAATTAGCCTACCTGCCCAGTCTTAGGGCGCTTGGTCGTACCCTGGACAACTGCGGTGTGATTCGTGGGCACCTCAAAGGTCTTCAAGACACTTTGATTGACTCGCTTGCGATGTCCAACAATTCTTCCGTTGAAGGCTGATCCCACCCCTCGCCATGCGCCCCAGTAGCGTAGTAGTCAACCATGAGGTGCCTCACCATGGGGTGGTCCCACCCGTTGGACTGCAAACGTTTGATCAAGGAAGGGTGCGCGTTTTTAGCGACGAGTTCAGCAATCAACCCTGCCTCCAATTCACGCACCACGTCATCCGACAAACCCTGAATTGACCCGACCACCGCTGCCTTCTTGCGACGCAGCCATTCATCACGCCAAGAGGCCTTCAACTCGACTTGCTTTTTTTGTGTGTCAGCACGGGCAAGTGTTTCGATCTCTTCCTGACTGGCCGCCGTGTCAACCTGTTGTACGCCTGACAGCCGAGCTTTCAGATATCGATGGGGGTCACGAACAGGCCCGGGAAAAGCCTTCACAATCCGCTGCTCCAGCTCGGAAAGTGCTTGCTTGACTTCAGGCTCGCCATGTCTGGCCACGAGTTCCTCGATCTTCTCTTCGGCGATGTTCAACTCACCCGCCTTCTTCACGACAGATAGGTCAACCGGTTTGGGGGGACTCTTCAGCGGAAGCGCCGCTTGTGCCTTGTGTTTGACGTTGAACTGAATGTCACTGATGCTTTTGCCATCTTTGTATTCAACCAGCTCGATCTCAATGTCAGTGATCGCACACACTTCCGCAATGGCCGGCTTGATGGTGTCTCGCTTAAAAAAGCGGTACTCTATCTTCGCAAGCTTCTCCGTATCCGGATGCCCTGTCAGAACAGGTAGCCACCAACGCCAATGCTGCCGAGACGTTCGCCCGACGTTCTTGTACCTGGTGCAGATTTCATAGAGCACGATCCCCGCATGAGTATGCATTTGCGAGAGCATGCCGATGGAGAGCTTTGAAAACACCGCCGGGGACAGCAGCTCTTGTCTCAATGGCTGGGCGTAGCTCCAAACCAGAAAATTCTGATTGCGCTCTTTCAGGATTTCCGCATGAGCAATCAGGGTACAGACCGTCCACTTGCTGCCCTCCCCTGTCGTAGGCGATTGCCACTCAACAATCGTTGAGGCCATCGAACGCAGATGCTTTTTGATCAGCTCCATGTCGTTGGAGCCGTAGTCAATCCCACTCACGATTTCAGACAGGGGCGCCCGGTAACTCTCTTTTTCAACCCCTTGAGCCTGCGCTATGTTCAGCATCACGTTGTAGGCCTTCCGGCCAAGGGCTGTGATTTTTCTATTCTGAGGAACGATCGCAAGGGCATTGACCGGCTTCTTGAGCGGATCGAGTGTTGCGATGTGGGCCACGTCATTCATTTTTCGGACTCTACTACAGCCCGCATCATGTGTGAAATGCGTCGTTCACATATCCGGTCAGCGGGCACCGTCCACTTACATCCTGAAAAACCTCACGTGAAACGCCCAACCTCCACACGGCGAGGCACCCTCCCCTCCTCCGTGAACTCCTGAAAACTCTCACATGAGTGTTCATCCCACAGGACCACAGACCATTTTTCAGTCCGTTTTTTGCGCGATGGCCCTGCAGCCTGTAGAGCCAGCCACCGACGCGGCCCTTGTATCCTGTTTTCACTCACCAAACCACCCGAAAAGCCACACGAAAACTAACGTGTTCACACACGGGTTGTCCCGAAAACCCTCACCAGTACTCCCGAAAACCTTCACGCAAAAGCATGTAAGACTTTGATTTAAAAGGTCTTTTTTGCACCTAAAGGTATTAAAGGGTTTAGAGAATCTAGAAAAATTAAACCTGTGATCTACACCAAAGCGGAGAAAAAACAGGAACGGGAGTGTTGAGACAGTAAGAAAACGACGCTGTTGACCAAAATTCTCACGAGTCAGCATGTTTCCGTAAAATGCACCGGTACTCACTCAAACGAGAGATTTCCATGGCAACTGCGAAAAGCATCAGAAAACCGCTCATCAACCTACAAGATATCGCAGAGCAGGCGGCGCTTTCGGCCGAGATGATGGATCAAGTCCGGGCAGTGATGCTCAATCCCACCTCCCGCAAACAAGATTTGATCATCAACCTCAGTCAGCTGGCCGGCTACTGCGGCGTCGAGAAGGGCACCATCGTCCATCGTATGACGAAAGGCGACCTACCTCCTGGTAACTTGAACACCACAGGAAGCCGAAGGGAATTCAATCTGAGCGAAGCCCGCGCGTGGATTCGTGCGTACCGCAAGGACAAGCTCCGCCCTGCTGGCGCTGAAGCTGTGACGATTGCGATCGCCAATTTCAAAGGCGGCGTTGGCAAGACGACAACAGCGATGACCTTGGCGCAAGGCCTGTCGCTGCTTGGTCTCAGAGTTCTGGTGATTGATTTGGATCCCCAAGGATCGCTGACAACGCTGTTTGGCATCCTCCCTGATACAGAGGTTTCGGAGGACGACACGGTCCTTCCGTTGGCACTGGGTGAGCACACCTCAATCCGTTATGCCATCCGTCCGACTTATTGGGATGGCATTGACCTGGTGGCAGCAGCACCCTGCCTGTTTGGCGCTGAGTTCGCCCTCCCCGCCCGTCAAACGCAAGAGCCGAACTTCGAGTTTTGGAACGTGCTTAACCTCGGTATTGACGATGTGCGTGCCGAGTACGACGTGATCGTGATCGATAGCCCTCCCAGCTTGAGCTACATCACCATCAACGCATTGATGGCCAGCAATGGGCTCATCATGCCATTGCCGCCCAACGCGTTGGACTACGCATCTGCGAGCCAGTTTTGGAATCTATTTTCTGATCTGAGCTCAGAGATGCTGACAAGCAGAGGCTTGGACAAAGAGTTTGATTTCATCCACGTGTTGTTGTCCAGAGTGGACTCCGCTGAGTCGACCAGCGACATTGTTCGCACCTGGATACAAGCGACCTACAAGGAGAAAGTCCTCCCAGTTGAAATTCCGAAAACGGCCGTCGCCAGCAGCGCAAGCGCCGAGTTTTCGACCGTCTATGACATTCAGAAGTACGACGGGAACGCGAGAACTTTCAAGCGCGCACGTGATGCCTACGACCAGTTTGTCCGCTATGTAGAAAGTTCGATTCGAGCTTCATGGGATAGGCAAGTCGCTGCATCCAAATCGGCCAAGACCTAATTCAGGAGCGCAAGCATGGGAAAAAAATTACTCGAAAAGGCAAGCCAAGTTGTTGCGCCTCGCCGCCCTCTGACGCCTTTGGGCAATGCTGTGGCGCGGGAGCCCGTCGCGGCTGCAAAACCCAAGACGGCGATAGGCGCCATGGCACAGTTCACCGATCGGCAGTCTGCAGCTATTCAAGAAGCGACTCGTTTGAAGGAACAGTTGAAGGAATTTGAGGGCAGCTTGCCAGTCAAGCGACTGGATCCGCAAGCGGTCGTGCGGAGCAAGTGGGCCAATCGGCATGAGCTGTCATTTTCTGATGCCGAATTTGAAGGGCTCAAGGCCGACATACTGGCGCAAGGTGGCAACGTTCAACCCATCAAAGTTCGACCGTCGGGCGATAGCCCCGAAAGGTATGAAGTCATTTTTGGGCACCGCAGACACCAAGCGTGTCTCGAGTTGGGGCTACCTGTTCTGGCGCTCATCGAGACCCTGGACGACGCAACGCTGTTCGTCGAGATGGACAGGGAGAACCGGCAACGCAAAGACTTGCGCCCTTACGAAATGGGCGTGATGTACGCAAAGGCTCTGGACAGTGGGCTTTTCCCGTCCGCACGAAAGTTGGCAGATGCCGTGGGTATCGATTTGAGCCAACTGGGCAAGTCACTTGCGCTCGCTCGCCTGCCTGCCGACGTGCTTGGCGCGTTTCCCAGCCCCCTGGATATTCAGTACCGATGGGTTTCTGACCTTGTGAGTTCCATTCAGCGAGATCCTGAGGGGGTTCTCGCAAAGTCGAAGGAGATGCAAGAACTCAAACAGAAGCTTCCGGCCGGCGATGTTTTCAGGCGACTCACAGAGGGGGGTGGAACGGTTCCACCCCCCTCAAAGCAGAAGCAAGAGGAGCGTTTCGAAAGCAGGGGAGGGCAGACGGGGAAGTTGGTTTTCGATGCAAAGAATCGAACTGTTCGCATTGATCTTGAAAACATCGACGCCAGGTTGCTCGCCACCTTGAAGTCCGCAATATTGAAGGCGTTGGGGTGATATTGAAGAGGGGGGTGGAACCGTTCCACCCCTTTTTTTTGGTTCTTCACGCATTTCCGGGGAATGCTGCCTTGATCTTGAGGAAGAAGTACTCAACGTCACGGTAGCCGTAAGCCATGCGCTTGATGACCTTGATACGGTTGTTGATCCCTTCGAGCTGGCCCGTATGCATGGGCCAACGCACTCGCGCCAGAATGCCTGGCCAGTATTTGCGTAGCCGGTTGGCAAACAATTGCAGGCACTCGATGCCGCTTTGCGCGCAGTGCGCCAGCCACTGCTTCCAGCGCCGTCGCCACTGCCAAGGATCATGAGCAGTCCATAGGCTTTTGAGCGATTGCTTGAGCACGTAGACCGTCATGAGTGCCTCGTTGGCCTCAAGCACCTCCTGCAACGTCACCTGCTCGCTGTCCTTGAGATTGTCTGCATTGCGCAGCAACAGCCAGTGGGCTTGTTTGACCACTCGCCGGGCGGGCTTGTCGTTGCGCAGGGCGTTGGCTGTATCCACCCGCACGCGTGAGATCACCTCCCGGCCATACTTGGCGATGACGTGGAACAGGTCATAGACGATGCGAGCTCGGGGACACCAATGCCGCACCTCCAGATCGAAGGCCGTGTTCATGTCCATGGCTACGGCCTGGATGCGCCTGCAGCCCGCCTCTCCCAATGACTCGAAGAAGGGCCGGATCGCTTCTCGGCTGCGATCCTTGGCGATGTACAGCACCCGGCGCGTATCCGCATCCAGGATGACGCTGGCATAGCGATGCCCTTTGTGCAGGGCAAACTCATCCATCACCAGGTGCGTCGGTTGGGGCTGCGGCAATTGGCTCATCAAACCTGCCAGGCTGCGCTTGTCCAATTGCTGCACGGTGGACCAATGCAGACAGAACATTTGCGCAACGTGCTTGATGGGCAAGCGCTTGCAGCACTGGGCCACGGTTTGCGCCATGGCGCGCGTCATGCGGGCAAAGCGATCAAGCCAGCGCACATGCTGCAAGCAATGGCCGCAGCGCGGGCAGTCCACTCGCAGCAGTTGCACTTGCAGTGTCAGAGTTCTCCCCGCCAAGGACAGCTCCCGGACATTGCGCGTGACTCGCTCATGCACTGACTCAACAAGACCCAGGCATTGCCCGCAGCGCAAGGGCAGCTTGGTCAATGGCTCCAGTCGCAACCATGCGCTGTCGTGGGTGATACGGGAGTCGGTGACGTGAAAGCCGGGCCACAGGTCCAGCCAGCCTGTATTCTTATGCATGCAGCGGTGCTCTGAAGTTGGATGATTGGTCGCACAACCATCTTGCTTGAGATGTCACCGCTGTTTTTTTGGCAGTGGGGTGGCTTACCCCGCTAATCCGTGAAGAACCTTTTTTTTGGGCTCTCTGCCAAAGCAAGAAAAATGATCCAAAGATGGTGGAAAAAGTTGGGTTGCCGCCGGACGGTTGTTGACTGCCTTGGCTGCCGCAACAGGGCGGCGGCGCAGAGGTGATGGACAAGGGGGTGGAACGGTTCCACCCCCAATTTTTTGAGGGGCCGGTCACAAGGCGGGTGGGCGCTTTGTTCCTGTGCGGCGAGGTTGAATTCGAGTGATTGCCGGTTGATGTGGCAACGCCCATAGATGGGTCCTGGCAGGGTGCAATTCGCGGTTTTCACCCGGTTGCCGTTGGGAGTGAAGCTCTGCTTCTTGCTCCCTGTTGGGGCAAGGAAACTGCGCTTAGTTGAACGCCTTTTGCAGCTCATCCGCCCGCCGCCCCAGCGGGGCACGGCCATACAAACCCGTCGTGATCGCACTTGAGCTGTGACCCATCTGGGCCTGCAGCACGTCGATGGGCACACCCCTGGCAACACCCCGCGTGCCGAACGTGTGACGCAACCAGTGGGTGGACGCCCGGCTGAGTTTCAGGCGTTCTTTGGCAGGCAACTCCGCCTGTGAAATCGCCTTGGAAATCCAGCTGCGCACGTGCTTGTACAGGGCCTGGTAGCTCACGGGCTCCATCGCATCTGAGACATTGGCAAGGAGAGGGGCGTGTGGTGCCGCGGTCTCAATGCCGCCCAGGCCACGCTCACTCAAGTAACGCTGGAGTGCAGTGAATGCTTGACCTGGAATCGCGACCACACGGCGCCGGTTGCCCTTGCCAGTGACGTGCATGAACCACCCCTCAGGCTCCTTGTGGATGTCCCCCAGGGTGGCAGAAAGCAGTTCAGCAGAGCGCAAACCCACAGCCTCCATGAACCGCAAAATGAACCGAATCCGGTCCCGGGCAGGGGAGGGCGCTTGGGCTTCAACGAAGCGCAAGACCTCTTGCATGGCGGCCTCACTGAAGGCCTTGGAGTCCAGCAGTGTGTTCTCGCTGGAGGCATGCGCAAGCCCACTGGCTTCCTTGGCATTGATCAACGCCCATGGCGATCCGTGGATGTAGCGGGCGCTGTGCAGCCAGCTGAACAACGCACTGACGAGGGTCAGCGCTTGGCGCCTGCTGGCCGCACTGAGCTGGCCTCGAAACGGCGCCCAGCCAATGTCACCAGGACTGGCCTTGCGCCTGGAGATCCAATGCGAAGGCACGTCGGCCAGGAAGGCGGCGTAGGCCGAACAGTCCTCAACCCGCATGCGTTTGAAATCCAGTCCACCTCGCTCGCGCTGCAGCCACAACATCAACCGGTGCGCTTCCCGCCTAAAACACTTTTCAGTCGCGGTCGAACCCGAGCGCGCCGTGATCCAGGCCTCGACGGCCTCGGCATCGGAGCGCGCATCCAGCAGCGGGGCAGGGGAGGGCGCAAAACCCGGGTTTTGGGCCTCCAAGTCCCTTTTTCCGGAAAAAGGACGCGAATAGAGGCCCTCAGAGGCGTTTTCAGGGGTTGGGGCCGCCCTGGTATTGACTGCCTCAAAAAAACCGTTCCTGGGGCGTTCTGAGAGGTCGATTTTTGACCCCTCCACCAGCCTAAAGACCGCCAAAGAGGGCCTTGGCAGGCCCGGCAAGAGCCCATTGAGGTGCCGCTCGATCCGGCGTGCCTTCGTCTGCCCAACGCCTGCCAGCGCGCCGAACCAGCGACCGCCCGCGTGAATGCGCGCATGAAGATCGCCCAGGTTCACGATGCCTGCCCCGATGAGCTTCTTGGCGGTCACTTCGTCAAACCACCCGTTCACCAAATCGGTGGGGGAGGGCGTCTCGGCCGCTTGCGCTTGTAGGCGCTGGATCAGATCAATCTGACGCTGCCGCAGTTTGACCCGCCGATCCGCACGCG
Organism: Burkholderiaceae bacterium; assembly: GCA_024710165.1. Taxonomy (GTDB): domain Bacteria; phylum Pseudomonadota; class Gammaproteobacteria; order Burkholderiales; family Burkholderiaceae_C; genus Simplicispira. Next base: position 5,977 of record JANJVG010000212.1, on the reverse strand, counting down.
AGTCAGTCGGGAATTCCTCCTGGTACATCGCCAGGACCTCGGCCTCGCTCCAGCCGTCCAGGTCGCGTTGCGCCACGAACGCTTCCAGGCTGGGAGCCGTGCTTTGCGCCTTGGGCGCAATGGTCAGCCCGATGAGGCGCCAGGCCGATTCACCGCGCCGGCGTGCGATGGCGCGCACCGCATCGATCGTCTCGATGTGCGCGCTGTGGGCCTGGTGGCCGTGCTCGATGCCCAGGTAGCGCCGAGCGCTCTCCAGGACGGGAATGCCTTCGGCCACGGCCCGCAGGTGGGCGAAGTGGTGGGGGCCCAGGCGGCGGACGTAGGACGTCGATGGACTCAACGTGGGCTCCTCAAGCCAGAGAGGGCGGGGCGCTTGGCCGCGGCCTGCGAACGCAAACAGTTTTCAGAAGCGACCCTCAGGCTGCCGCGATGGCCGCGTGCCACGCAGGTGTCGCCAGGCCAGCCAGTGACGACGGTCGAAGACCAGGGCAGGGCAGGGGGGCGGCTGAAAACGGCGGCTGGGAGCACGGGACGGTCCGTCGGGCGGTCTGAGGTGGCTGGCGTAAGTGCTTGTCAAGCTTGGACTTTATCCGAGGATGGCGGTGAAGTGGTGTTTTGTCGTCGATTTTTTGGGTAAAGATAGTTTTAGTAATCTATAGCTATCTAGTGCCAAAAAAATCGGCCGGAGCCGTTCACTCGCGCTTACACAAGAGAAGTTGTACTCAAACTGCAAGAGAAGTTGTGTTCTATGCAGCCTGTGGGCTTGGTTGCCGCTGATGCACCAAGCCTGGCGAGTCCAAACGCCAGTTGAGCACCAGATTACGCTGATTCACGGTCCGATACAAGTCCGAGCCGACCAACTGCGGTGGCGCCGTCAGCCAGCGAAGGTGGGCAGTGAACGCTCCGCAGGGTAACTGCGGCGGTATTGTGCGACGGCCTGACGCAGGCCTTCAATGGCTGCCCGCGCCGTCTCGGCTCGCACTTGCAGTTTGGTCTCGCAGGCGCGGGCCACGTATTGCCCCTCGCTCCCGAACAGCCAGAAATGCGGTCGAGCTTGCCCCACCCCAAGGAGTCGATGCCGATCCACCCGACTCCCATTGGGTATATACGACGCCTCCACCGTCCAGCCAGCAACCTCGCACCAGGTCAAACACATGCCTGCGCAGGCGTCTTCCATGGCGCACTGTCGACGCGCGGAAGCAGCGATGTGTGCCCGGCGGCGGTGCGCCTTGTCGTGCAGGGGCAAAGCCCAAGCCAGAGACGGCTGAGATTCGAGGGCGATAAAGCGGGCAACGGATCCGCAGCGCACGGTTGACCAGCGCCAGGCGTCAGCGCCGTCGGTCATAGACCCGTCGGCGATGCCGGTGCGAACGGCACGCAAAGCGAGATGCTGGGCTTGGCGCCAGCAAGAAAGCAGCGAGGTCCGTGCAGCCTGGTACTGAACCCAGGTCAGCCATGCGCGATCTTGGAAGATGAAAGGTAGGGTGTCGAACGCAGGGGAGGGCGGCTCGAAGCGGCCGACGTGGTCACCGCCCTGGCCTTGTTCGACGGGTCGATATGGCCAACGCCGGCGTCTGATGTGCTGTTCCAAGTGGGTGGACCACAAGAGTTCGGCGTACGCCACCGTAGCCATGTGGTTCGAGCGCATCACGTTGGCGATTCGCACCGGATCGGGTTGACTCAGAAAATCGGCGGAAAACGGCTCGGCCCCCCGTGTGACATGGCGCCTCAAGTACCGAAGCATGCTCCGGTAAGCGAGTGTGGCCGGATTGACCTCCCAGTACCGACCGTCTTGCCGCTGCTCTCCAGGGCGAAATGGCCTTGGCCCAACGCTCGAGACGCCGGGTGAAGGTGTGACTTGAGGTCCACAGGTCGAAACCGAGCGCAGGCCTGTCGCGGGCGGCGTCGGGATGAAGCAACGGGGGAAGGTCAGGCCCAACGCGTCACTCCATCGCTGGACCTGTTCCATCCACTGCGTCGAGAGCAGGGCGTCGGCGCTGGGAGCTGCAATCCGTGGGCAAAGGCAAAGACTTTGGGTTCCGCGCTACCGAGGAAACTCGTGGCGCGGCAGAGACCCAAGAGCGCGAATACCTCAAACAGAAAGCCCAGGATTTGGTAGGCCGAACCTTCCAGAACCAGGACCAAACTCTTGTGGTGACGGTGGATGACTCCGGCATCCTGATTGAAGTCCGCAACGGGCAGCGGGCGGCAAGGCCGTTTTGCCGGTCTTTTGTGGAGGCCATTGAGGCAGGCCGCCTGCGTGGCGTCTAAGGGCCCCTGTGGATAACTTTGAGGCGACCAAGTGTCAGCGCAGACAGCTCTATATCCAAGGTTTTTCAAACCTACAGTCTTACAGAAAACATCCGGACGGGGCCGGCGACTTATCCACAAAAAACCAAAAACAACGCTGAAAACCGGGCCAGGGGCCATTTGGACGAACGCTGTGAACGACTGCCGGACGACCATGCCAGCCACTGTTGCAGCAAGGGAAACCACGGCCAGTACCGGCTCCACCGAGGGTATTCGAAACGCTTCCAGGACCCAGACCGGCTGGCCAGAAGCTGGGAGTCGCAATCGAGAGGCGCAACACACCAGCCAGGCCTTGGACAGCGCCTTAGACGAGAAAGCTGAGATGTCGAGGGTGTCTGATGACTTCCGCAAAGGAAGACAGCATCTGCTTCAGATACAATAACGTAACGTAACAAGTCATGTTGCGTAGGAGTTCACCATGGGTCGAGAGTCGGTAATCACGCAGGAAGAAGTCAACGCCGTTGCGGACCAGCTTCGCGCCACCGGTGCCAAGCCCACTGCGCGGGCCGTGAGGGAGGTATTGGGGGGTGGCAGCATGGCCACCGTGCTCAAGCACCTCCAAGGCTGGCAGAGCCGACAGGTCCGGCCACCAGAAACCCAGGCAGTGCTGCCAGTGGGCCTGCAGCGAGCCCTGGTGGACTTCATCGCACAGGAGGTTGCCTCGGCCAAGGTGGCGCTCGAGGCTGACCTGGTGACCGCTCAGCAGGCCAACCAGGACTTGATTGCCGAGTCTGAGCGGCTGGCTGTGGCTCTACAACGAGAGCAGTCGACCGTGGAGACCTTGCAGGCTGACAAGGCGGAGCTGTCAGGTCGCTTGGGGCAATTGACCAAAGACCTGGAAGAAGTGCGGGCAGAAGCTGCCGCACAGCGCGAGGCCGCCGAACATGCCAGGACGGAGAAGGCCAAGCTCGAGCTCCGCCTGGAGGGCGTCCCTCGTCTGGAGGCCGAAATTGAGCGCTTGAAGGGCGCTCTTGAATCGGAACGCAACGCCAAGGTTGTCGCCGAGCAGCAGGCAGCCGTGTCCCAGGCCTGGCTGGAAAAGACCGAAGCCCAACTCAAAGAGCTGGTTGCCAACAATGCCGTGCCCCGCCTGGACGCAGAGCTGGGCAAGCTCAAGACGTCCCTTGACCAAGAACGAGCAGTACGGGTCAGTGCTGAGCAACAGGCCGCGGTGGCGCTGGCTAAGCTGGAGAAAACCGAGGCTCAAGCGACCGACTTGGCGGCTCGACTGGCCAAGGCGGAGGCTTGGCTTGAGGAGGCTCGTGGCAAGGCGCCCTTGAAGCCTTGACGGGGCGCACTGGCGAGTCAAATCCTATACAGGCAAAGACTGGGCTCTCCTATGGCCAACAAAACACGCAAGAACATCGACCCGTATTTGCTTGACCTCAAGCAAGCGAGTCTGGACCGCATGCTTGAGCAGGCCAAGGTGCTGCATCAGCAGGGAGAGCTGCGCAAGGTCACGACACCGGCAAGCCGTGTTCCCCGCAAATCCGAGCCAATCAGAGTCCTATCCAGCGACGCCTGAACTGTGCGGCCGCCAGGTCTCGGGCCACAGCCTGAAAAGTGTAAAGCATTATGGACAAATAAAGCATTATTGGCTATAATGCATTACAAATGCCAGCCTCCATCGAATTGTCTTCAGCACTTGAGCGGCAGCTACTCCTGCAGTTGGGGCAGCGCCTGAAAGCCGCACGCCAGTCCAAAGGGTTGACCAGCACCGCGCTGGCGGCTGAAGCGGGACTATCGCGCATGACGCTTAATGCAATCGAGTCGGGGGAGCCTTCGCCAACCATGGGCAGCTATGTGCGCGTGATGGGCGCCTTGGGCTTCGGTGCAGACCTGGCTCTCCTGGCCAATCCGGCAACCCAGCAGCAGGATTCGCACACCGTTGCGGCGCCGGCCAGTGTGCGCGTGTCTGCCTCGCGCCACGAGCTGCAAAACTTGCAAAGCCTCGTCCTGCACCAGGAAGCCGTGCGCTTGGTCAAGCGAGATGACAAGCTGCGGCTCAAGGCATTGCAGACGCTCGAGACGTGGCGTGCGCAGCCCGGCTCGCGCTCGTCCCCGCTCTGGGACGAATGGTCCGTCGTGTTGCACCGAAAGCAGTGGAGACGCGTATTGGCCAGCACACAACGTTCTGACGAACTGCGCCAAGCTTCGCCCCTGCTTTCTGTGCTGCCCGAGCAAGTGCGCCAGAAAGTACTGGACGACATCAAGAGCCTAAAAGCTCAGGCAAGCGCTTGAGGGGTCTTGCATGGAACGCGAGCAACTCGAGCACCTCATCCGCGCAGCAGCACAAGTCACCCACGAGTACGAGTTCATCATCGTGGGCAGCCAGTCCATCCTGGGTCCTGTACCCAATCCGCCGCAGGAGCTCAAAGCTTCCATGGAAGCAGACATGTACCCACTGGGCGCTCCCGAAAAGGCCGACCTGCTTGACGGCAACATTGGCGAGGGCTCCTGGTTTCACACCACCCACAAGGTCTATGCACAAGGGGTGGGGCCTGAGACCGCGGTGCTGCCCAGCGGCTGGGAAACACGCCTGCATAAGATTCAGACGGTTCAGACAGACTTGAAGATTGGTTACTGCCTGGACGTGCTGGACCTGTTCATGTCCAAAGCCTGGGCGGGCAGGGAAAAAGACCGTGAGTTCTGCCTTGCGCTGCTGCGACACGGTTATGTGCGTCTTGACGCGGCTGTGCAAAGGGTCGCCGACATGCCATTGACAGACGGGCAGAAAACCAGTTTTCGAGCCCGCATTCGGCGATGGGCGCGGCAAGCAGAGCCACCGGTTGGCGACAGCGAAGCGCAATCTTGACATGTTGTCTTCGATGTCTTGTCTGTCTCTGGCCAATATGCGCGACCTGCTGCGCGGGACCATTGAACGGCTGGCCGGCAAGTCATCCAACGCGGTTTTCCACCTCAAGCAAGCCATGGGCGGCGGTAATCAGATAGACGTCGTCGGCATCGCGCTCCCAGACCGACTTCAGCAGCCGAGACATCAGTTCCATCAGGCCACGAGTCTGCTTGAACTGCTCGTATATCGAAGCTGGACCACCATTTGTACCCGGTGCCTGGAGCAATGGCTCTCTCGTGATGAGCGCCCGGAAGACGCCCGGTCTTTGTCGAGAGACACGTGAAGCTTCGGAGACACGGCTAACTGCACCACCAGCCCGCTTTGAGCGGGCTTTCTTTTTTTAATAACGTAACGTATCAAAACGCATTGATAACAAAACGCGCAACCTGTAAGATAGGTGCTCCCTTGACACCAAACAGGTCAGCACATGCACGTTCGTTGGGAGTCTCCCTCTCGGTACTACGAGGCAGTTCTGCAGCGGGACTTGCTGGGAGACTGGGTGCTCAGCACAGCGAACGGGGGTCTGCGCAACAGGCTGGGTGCCTTGCGGCACCTGGCTTTGCCATCAAGGGACGCGGCGGTCAAGGAACTGGCCAGCCTGCACAAGCTGCGCCTGAGGCGGGGGTACCGTTTGGTGGCAAGCAGGGATTTGCCAACAGAGGCCGCCACCCCGTTCGAGGCGGCCAAGGGTAGGCAGTATCTCGGTTGACGGGAACGAAGCGGCTCATCGCAAAGCAGTCCTGAATGCACTGCCGCAACTGTCTCGGATCGCGTCACCCTTGGGGAGCAAGGAAAGCCCGACAGCCTCCTACG
>JANJVG010000184.1 GCA_024710165.1 Burkholderiaceae bacterium | reverse complement strand
GTGGCACTGACCGGCCTGACCATCGCCGAGTCGTTCCGTGACGAAGGCCGTGACGTGCTGTTCTTCGTGGACAACATCTACCGCTATACGCTGGCCGGTACCGAAGTGTCCGCTCTGCTGGGCCGTATGCCTTCCGCCGTGGGCTACCAGCCTACGCTGGCTGAAGAAATGGGCCGTCTGCAAGAGCGTATCACCTCGACCAAGGTCGGCTCGATCACCTCCATCCAGGCCGTGTACGTGCCTGCCGATGACTTGACCGATCCTTCGCCTGCCACCACGTTCGCCCACTTGGACTCCACCGTGGTGCTGTCGCGCGATATCGCCTCGCTGGGTATCTACCCTGCTGTGGACCCGCTGGATTCCACCAGTCGCCAGCTGGACCCGAACGTTGTGGGTGAAGACCACTACGCCACGGCCCGCGCGGTGCAGGGCACGCTGCAGCGCTACAAGGAACTGCGCGACATCATCGCCATTCTGGGCATGGACGAACTCGCGCCTGAAGACAAGCTGGCCGTGGCCCGCGCCCGCAAGATCCAGCGCTTCCTGTCGCAGCCGTTCCACGTGGCCGAAGTGTTCACGGGCTCGCCTGGCAAGTATGTGCCCCTGTCGGAAACCATCCGCGGCTTCAAGATGATCGTGAATGGCGAATGTGACCACCTGCCCGAGCAGGCCTTCTACATGGTCGGCACCATCGACGAAGCCTTCGAGAAAGCCAAGAAGATGGCGTAAAAAGGTCAGGCGGATGCCTTCATGGCATCCGCCAGCCTGCTTGCTCCCGCTTTTTGTAGAGTCCCAAAGGAATCCAGATGGCCAACACCATACATGTCGACGTTGTCAGCGCCGAAGAATCCATCTTCTCCGGCGAGGCGCGCTTTGTTGCCCTGCCCGGCGAAGCGGGTGAACTGGGCGTCTATCCGCGCCACACGCCGTTGATCACCCGCATCAAGCCGGGCTCGGTGCGCATCGAGATGGCCGATGGCACCGAAGAGTTTGTCTTCGTGGCCGGCGGCATTCTTGAAGTTCAGCCCGACTGCGTCACGGTACTTTCTGACACGGCAGTTCGCGGTAAGGACCTCGACGACGAGAAAGCGAATGCCGCCAAGGCGGCGGCCGAAGAAGCGGTGAAAAATGCCAAGGGTGAGCTTGATTTGGCTCGAGCCCAGTCCGAACTGGCCATCATGGCGGCGCAAATTGCCGCACTCCGCAAGTATCGGCAGAAAAAATAATCGCCCAAAGTTGTAGTGATTACATCACCCGCCGCCTTTCATCTCCAGGCGGCTTTTTCGTTGGTACACAAGAGGCAAGTCTCGGGGGCTTGTGCGCTGCGGTCCTGCAATTGTGTGGATCAGAAGATCCTGCGACAGGGAGAAAATAGAATTGCCTGCAGACAACAACTGGATCGAGTTCCAGAGCCGGCCTGTAGCCATCGCCTGCAATAACGGGCTGTTTGGTAGCCAGCACTCTACTGCGTTGATGAACCTTCTTCAGAGTGCCAGGCTCAGCAGCTACGATTGGTATGGGTAACTCAAGGACAGGATGACTTGCCTGCCAACGGACAAGACCAGGCCCATTGGTAGTTGCCGCCTCACTGTAGGTAGGCGCCGCAGAGAGCGTGTTTTAATGATTCACTTGGCTGCTCTTCTTCCTTGGGGGCTAAGTTTGAACCCGAATAACTGCTGCAGGTTGCGCCCTGCTACAGCCTCGGTTTCCCAAACTCCCTTTTCAATTTGATCTGCCACCAATCCTACATCCGCTGAATGGACAAGCCCAAGGCCCAGATCTGTCACGAGATAGACTTTTCCTTTTTCGTCAAGCAGGCAGCGTGAAGCGGCGATGGGATGACCAGTGTGGGTATAAACGAAGCCGGTAGGATCCAGGCGATAAATCCATGGCGTGCATTCAAGTTCCACATATACACGCTGGGGCCCGTTCTGAAAGTACCACTGGCCTTCCTCGTCCTTGTTGTAATTACGACCAATGAAAGCCAGCCACTGCGGATGCTTGAGCGGATCCCCTCTATGAAGGGGAAATGCTCCGCGCGCTTGAGTGATTTCATCACGGATATACCAGGCGCCGCGACTGTCTAGTCCAAGCCACCCATAACAAGGGGGTACGCTGGGCCACTTGGCCATCGCTTGTTTGACTATGTCGTCCATGGTGCGGTTCAGTACAAATTTTTTTGATCTGATCTATGAGGCATTGCTGGCAAAGGGTCGCGAACTAAGCACGAGCCCGCTCCATGCAATCGATCACCGGGAAGTCCGCGTTGGGCATGCTAATCGATCACAGAGGACACCAGAGTTGGTCCGAGATCAAGGCGCTTCGATCATGAAGCCCAGTCAAACGGATTGAATCAACTGACATCAACTACTAAAAGTCTGACCCGTGTTGCAGATCCAAGTTGTGGATGACTTTACAAGCACACCGAAAACGGCCACCCGCCCCGCTTGGGCTCGCCCAGCATCACAACCATAGGCACTCCTCTGCCTCTAAAGGACGCCTGCCAGCGGTAGCTACGCCCCGTGCCGAACCGGAGGCTAGCTTCATCAAAGCAGATGCCGAAATTGGTCGACAGGCTCCGTTGCAAATCATCGCAAAAAGAGAGCAACTGCCGAGGCATAGGCCGGTGATGATTTGGAAACCTTGCGTTCAGTCAAATTTGCACCCCAGAAGGTCAGCAGGTTGATCAATTTCGCGCTTACCTTGTCATGTCAATACAGACAGGTCATCAATGCGAGCGATCAGCGAGTACGCTTGATACCGGTACTTGCACCGTGCGCAGGAGCGCTTTTACTTCGCGACCGAAGCATCAACTGCGGGCTTTGGGACATCGAATGAGGCGCCGCTTGCGTTGGCAAGGAAGGCTACAGCACCCGCAATTTCCGTGTCAGAAAAATCACCGCCGCCCTGGGCAGCCATCGCATTTTTCCCTTTAAGTGCTGACTGTACGAGTGCGTCGAAGCCGGTCTGGATACGCGCCTCCCAAGCACCAATATCGCCGAATTTCGGTGCGCCTACAGCGCCGCTCGCATGGCAAGCCGCACACTGGGCTTTGTAAACTTCTTCGCCTGACTTAGGCGCGCGGTTGGCCTCGCGAACCTCCACGCGACCAACCTTTTGGATGCGTTCGGATAGTGCTCGCTCAGGGTTGCCGGAACCGGGTGCCAGCTTGTTGGCTGAAGTGACATAGGTCACGAGTCCAATGATGACGAGAACCGGGAGCACAAATGCGTAAAGTGCAGCAGCCAGAAGCTGCTTGGGTGTTTTGATAGGACCCGTGTGGGAGTCTTCTTGCAGGCTGGAATGCTTGGTCATGATCGCTGGCGCTTGACTTGGATCAGAAATTATAGTGTGTGCCGACGATGGGCCGAAAACGCAAAAGCACCGCAGCGTTACTCAACCATGCGATAATTCAGGGCTGCGCGAGATGCGATTGAAATGCAACGAAACACCTAAAGCGGCTGTAGCTCAGTGGATAGAGTATTGGCCTCCGAAGCCAAGGGTCGTGGGTTCGATCCCCGCCAGCCGCACCAGATCGCTTGACATCGAAGATCCTGCAGCAAGTTCTTGACCGGAGTGCGAAAATTTCGACAGGTAGACAGTTGTCAGAGTAGGAATTTTTAGACTATAATTCGAGATTGTCCGGAGGGGTGCCCGAGTGGCTAAAGGGGGCAGACTGTAAATCTGTTGGCTTACGCCTACGCTGGTTCGAATCCAGCCTCCTCCACCAATTTGTAGAAGTGAAGTAAAGCGGTGCTGCTGTCAAGGCAGCGTCGCTCCAATGCTGATTAAATTTCAGTGTTGCGGGAGTAGTTCAATGGTAGAACCCTAGCCTTCCAAGCTAATGACGCGGGTTCGATTCCCGTCTCCCGCTCCATACGTCATTTTTGCGGTTTTGCAGATCTTGATCGCGCAAGTGATCGTCATTCTGCCCATGTGGCTCAGTGGTAGAGCACTCCCTTGGTAAGGGAGAGGTCGCGGGTCCGATTCCCGCCATGGGCACCATAAATTTCAGGTGCGTCTGCTTGAGATTGCGCCGAAATCCTGTTGTGTAGTAATAAGTTTTTTTCGGAGTCGAAAAATGGCAAAAGGAAAATTCGAGCGCACCAAGCCCCACGTCAACGTGGGCACCATCGGTCACGTGGACCATGGCAAGACGACGCTGACGGCGGCTATCGCCACGGTGCTGTCCGCCAAGTTCGGCGGCGAAGCCAAGGCTTATGACCAGATCGACGCAGCGCCC
>JANJVG010000074.1 GCA_024710165.1 Burkholderiaceae bacterium | reverse complement strand
GGAAACTGCCGCGCCAGGGTATCAATGACGGCGCGGTAGTCCCGGCAGGTGCCGCACCACTGGGCACACAGGCAGACCACCCAAGCGTCGGAATCGGCATCTGGGGTAGCGGGGACAGGCGAACAGGCCTGAGGGGACATAGAGAAGAAACCTTGCAAATCAACGGCACGCCGCAACGGCGTTCAAGGCTGTGATGGTAACGGCACCATCACCCCTCAAACCAGTGCCGCGTGCGGTTGACCAGCGCCACCAGCGACAGCATCACCGGCACCTCCACCAGCACGCCCACCACGGTGGCCAGCGCGGCGCCCGAGTTCAGGCCGAACAGCGAGATCGCCACCGCCACGGCGAGCTCGAAGAAGTTCGAGGTGCCGATCAGGCACGCGGGTCCGGCCACGTTGTGCGGCAGCTTGAGCCAGCGGGCCGCCACCAGGGCAATGGCAAAGATGCCGTAGCTCTGCACGATCAGCGGCACGGCAATCAGCGCGATGACCAGCGGCTTGTCCACGATGGTGCCCGCCTGGAAGCCGAACAGCAGCACCACGGTGGCGATCAGCCCGACGATGGACCAGGGCTTGAGCCACGCCACGAAGTCGGCTACCGATTGGCCCGAGCGGCGCTGCAGCATGTGGCGCGTAGCCATGCCCGCCGCCAGCGGCAGCACGACGTAGAGCACGGTGGAGAGCACCAGCGTCTCCCACGGAACCGTCACGTTGGTCACGCCCAGCAGGAAGGCGGCGATGGGTGCAAACGCGACCACCATGATGAGGTCGTTGATGGACACCTGCACCAGCGTGTAGTTGGCGTCGCCCTTCACGAGCTGGCTCCAGACGAACACCATGGCCGTGCACGGCGCCACGCCCAGCAGAATCATGCCTGCGATGTACTCGCTGGCCGATTGCGGATCGACCCAGGGCGAGAAAAGATATTGGAAAAACAGCACGCCCAGCGCCGCCATGGTGAAGGGCTTGATGAGCCAGTTGACCACCAGCGTGAGCAGCAGGCCACGCGGCTTTTTGCCCACATCCTTCACGGCGCTCCAGTCGATCTGGATCATCATCGGGTAGATCATCACCCAGATGAACACCGCCACCACCAGGTTGACATGCGCCACTTCCAGCGCGGCGATGGCCTGGAAGGCGCCCGGTACCAGCAGCCCCAGGCCCACGCCCGCCAGCATGCCCAGGCCGACCCAAACGCTCAGGTAGCGTTCAAACAATCCCATCTCAGACTCCAGCAGTGGGCAGGACTTCGCCCGCCAGTTGCAGCAGGCGCGGCACGCCCACAGGCTCCTCGCTCATCAGCGGCACCACGGCATGGCGCGCGGCGTGGTGCGTGGCCACGGCCTCGATCTCGCGCAGCTCGTTGCGGGCTCGCTGGCGCAGCAGCGGCGAAGTGACGCGGGCCGCCGCCACGCTGTTGTTCACCACCCAGGCCCAGGGCTCGATGCCCGCGCGGCGCAGGTCGGCCTGCAGATTGGCGGCTTCGAGCACCGGCGTGGTTTCGGCCAGCGTGGCGATGAGCACCTTGGTCTGCTTAGGGTCCTGCAGCTGCATCATGGGCGTGGTGAAGTGCAGGCCCTTGTCACCCATCTGGCGCACGATGTCGCGGTGGTAGGCGCCGGTGGCGTCGAGCAGCAGCAGCGTGTGACCCGTGGGCGCAGTGTCCATCACCACAAACTTGCGGCCCGCCTCGCGGATCGCGCGCGAGAAGGCCTGGAACACCGCGATCTCCTCGGTGCACGGCGAGCGCAGGTCTTCTTCGAGCAGTGCGCGGCCCGCGGCGTCAAGCCCTGCGCCCTTGCTGGCCAGCACCTGCTGGCGGTAGCGCTCGGTCACCTCGTGTGGGTCGATGCGGCTCACGCTCAGGTGCTCCAGCGTGCCATTGAGCGTCTCCATCAGGTGCGCAGCCGGGTCGGAGGTGGTCAGGTGCACCTCGTGGCCCCGGTGCGCCAGCGCCACGGCCACGGCTGCCGCCAGCGTGGTCTTGCCCACGCCACCCTTGCCCATAAGCATGACCAGGCCATGGCCGTCCAGGGCCATCTGGTCCACCAGCCGGGACAGGCTGGGCGCCTGCAGCACGGGCTCCTCATCACTGCCATCACCAGCGCCGGGCGTGGCCGGGGCCGCATCGAGCAACTGGCGCAGGGCAGTGATGCCCACCAGGTTGAAGGGCTTGAGCGGCACCTGGTCCAGCGGCAGCGCGCGCAGGCCTTCCGGCAACGCCGCCAGAGCTGCTTGCTCGCGCCGGCACACCGCGGCAGCCAGCGGGTCGGTGGCCCCTTCGGCCACAGGCAGCACGCCGTTGACCACCAGGCATTGCTGGCGCAGCCCGATGGCGGCCAGCTCCGCATGGGTGCGCGCGGCCTCGCGCAGCGTGGCGGGTTGGGCGCGCGCCACCAACACCAGCCGGGTGTGGGCAGGGTCGGCCAGGGCCTCCACGGCGGCCTGGTAGCGTTCACGCTGTTTTTCCAGTCCGGCCAGGGGGCCCAGGCACGAGGCATCGCCCTTGCCCTCCTCCAGGAAACCGCTCCAGGCGCCGGGCAACTGCAGCAGGCGGATGGTGTGGCCGGTGGGCGCCGTGTCGAACAGGATGTGCTCGTACTGCGCGTGCAGGGCCGTGTCGGTCAGCAGCGCGGTGAATTCGTCGAAGGCGGCGATCTCGGTGGTGCAGGCGCCCGAGAGCTGTTCTTCAATGCCCTTGACCACCGCATCGGGCAGCACCCCGCGCACCGGGCCGACGATGCGGTCGCGGTAGCCCTGGGCGGCAGCCTGCGGGTCGATCTCCAGCGCCGCCAGGCCCGGCACATCCGGCACGGGCGTGAAGTGGTTGCCGATGGCGATGCCGAACACCTGGCCCACGTTGGAGGCGGGGTCGGTGCTCACCAGCAGCACGCGCCGGCCCTGTGCCGCCAAACGCAGCGCGGTGGCGCAGGCGAGCGAGGTCTTGCCCACGCCGCCCTTGCCGGTGAAGAAAAGGAAGCGTGGAGGCTGATCAAGAAAATGCATGTCGGAATGGCGTGAGGGTACGGAAGCGAAACCGATCAAGCAGGCTTCAGCCGCAGTTGCCGCCCGAACAGCAACTGCCAGCGCTCTCGGCCTTGGCGGCGGCGGGCGCGGCCAATCCGGCCCAGCGCGCCAGGTCGGCGCGCGAGGGGTAGCGGCCCGCCAGCACGACCAGGCCATCGACCAGCGTGAGCGGCAGTGCTTCCTGCCCGGCGCGCTCCAGGAAGGCCTTGACCGGCGCGTTCTCGGCAAAGGCCATGGGCTGCTGCGCGAGGTTGAAGCGCTCCAACTGGGCGCCGTTCTGGCGCGCCCAGTCGGCATCGGCCGAGAAGTTGACGAGGTTCTGGTCCACATCGGTGCCGCACACGCCGCTACTGCAGCACAGGGCCGGGTCGTAAATCTGGATGGTGCTCATGGGGAAGGCTCCGTAACGGTGGGGAAATCAATGGGAGGACAGGCCGCGTGCGGTGTCCTGCAGCAGGCTCTTTTGCAGCTTTGCGGGCGGCAGGCTCATCAGAATCTCCAGGCGGCGGCCAATTTCATGCAGAGTGTGGCGGAAGGCCTCGCGCTTGACGGCGTCGGGTGCATCGCCGGCGGAAGGGTCGGCGTAACCCCAGTGCGCCGTGGCCGGGTGGCCGGGCCATACGGGGCACGCCTCGCCCGCCGCGCTGTCACACACCGTGATGATGAGGTCCATGTGCGGCGCGCCCGGGACGGCAAACTCGTCCCAGGTCTTGCTGCGCAGGCCCTCGGTGGACACCCCGGCGTGCTGCAGCACATCCAGCGCCAACGGGTGGGGTTGCTGGCCGGGCCGGGGGCTGCTGCCCGCCGACCAGGCCTGAAAACGCCGCACCGGGGCCTGGCGATCCAGGTGGTTGAGCAAGGCTTCGGCCAGGATGCTGCGGGCCGAGTTGTGGGTGCAGAGGAACAGAACATTCAGCATGGCGTAGACCGTTCAAGAGGATGCGGGAAAAGACAAGGTGGGATCGAGCAACTGGCTGGCAGCCATCAGACCGGCACGCACCAGCAGCGCTTCGGGCACCACTTCGTGGGTGGCGCCGTTGATTTCGAGCGTGCGGCACTCCTCGTCGCCGCAGGCGTCGCAGCAGGGGCTGCTGCCACTGCGCGCACCCAGCCAGTCCTCCAGAGGACGGCCACCCACCCAGATGCGGTTGGACTGGTCCGGCTGCTGCAAAAAGATGGCGGGATCTATCTCGTGCGTCTCCAGCACCGGACGCACTCCCAGGGGCTCCAGGGCGTCGCGCAGCCGGTCCACCGCGCGCTGCACTTCCTGCTGGGTTCCGGCGCAGCGCGGACAGGTGGAGCCCGTGGTGTCCACGAGGCGCTGCCAGGTGATGGTGAGTGTTTTCATGGGCATTCCGTGCAAACAGGTATTGCATTCGGGCGCAGGCAGGCCTCGGGGTGGCCTCCGCAACATTCGTCGGTGAGGTAGCCAATCAGGTCGGACATCAATGCCATGTTGGCGCGGTAGCGCTGGAAGCGCCCTTCCTGCGTCACGGCCAGCAGCCCGGACTGCGTCAGTGCCTTGAGGTGGAACGAGAGGTTGGTGGCGGGCAAGTCCAGCGCGGCCGCAATCTCCCCGGCCACCAGCCCCTGCGGCCCTTGCTTCACAAGGAGCCGGAACACGTCCAGCCGGACACTGGAGGCCAGCGATTCGAACACAGTGATGGCGGTGGGTTGGTCCATTGTTTAATTATTCAACAATTATTGAATCATTGCAATGATCTCTTTTGCGTCCCCTTTGGCTGCCCGCCCCCACGGGTTCAGAGGCGGCGACTTTCAGCCCACTGTTTCGAAGTCGATGAACCCACGTTCGACATCGGTTCGGACCAGCCGAACGCGGATTTTCTGCCCCACGTCCAGGCTCGCATCCTCGGCCAGCAGCATGCCTTCGACCGGAGGCGTGAACATGCGCACCCAGGTGGCAGACGCAGTGCGGCCGGTAACAATGGCGTCAAACTGCTGGCCCACCTGCCCCTGCAAAAAAAGCGCCGCTTCCGACTTACGCACGCTGCGCTCGACCTTCTGCGCAGCGTCTTCCTGGCGCGTGCAGTGCTCGGCCAGAATGGCCAGCTCCGCCGCACCGTAGGGCGAAGGGGCCCCGGACAACAGGGCCTTGACCATGCGCAGGGTGATGAGGTCGGGGTAGCGGCGATTGGGCGCCGTGGAATGCGTGTAATCGCGCACCGCCAGACCGAAGTGCCCTATAGGCTCCCCCCGGGGGGATTCCACCACGTACTCTCCCGAACCCATCAGCTTGACAATGACCAGCGACAGATCGGGAAAACGCTGCGGGTCGGCCTTGCGCTGGCGGGCCAGAAAAGCCTCCAGCGCCCGCGAATCGGGTTCGGGCGGCAATTCCTCCCCGTACTTGCGGGCCACCTGCTGGATGCGTTGCCAGCGCTCGGGCGAGCGCACCACGCGCCGCAGGGCGCTGCGGTCGTGCTGCGCCAGAAACTGGGCGGTGCAGGTGTTGGTGGCGATCATGAATTCCTCGATCAGCTGGCGCGCCCGGTTCTGCACCTGCTGCTGGATCGCGACCACACGGTCCCCCTCGAACACCGCGCGGGGCTGGAAGGTTTCAAAGTCCAGCGCGCCGGCAGCGCGGCGGCGTACGCGCATGCGCTGGGCCACGGCATCCTGCGTGCGCAACTGCTCCGCCATGCCGGGCACGGCACGCACCGCGTCAGGCATGTCGGCCTCGCCCTCAATCCATGCGGCCACGGCGTCGTAGGCCAGCTTGGCCTGGTTGCGCACCCGGGCACGGTGCACGGTGGAGTGGGTGACCTCGCCCTGCGCGTCCACCACCATCTCCGTCACGATAGCGATGCGGTCTTCGCCCGGATTGAGCGAGGTCAGCTGCGTGCTGAGCCGCTCGGGCAGCATCGGGAACACCCGGGCCGAGGTGTAGACCGACGTGGTGTTGGTGCGGGCATGCTGGTCGATGGCCGTGTTCTTCTTGACCAGCACATCCACATCGGCCACAGCCACAAAAATCTTCACGGCCTCGCTGCCCATCTGCCCACAGGCCGTGAGCTGGTCGAGATCAAGCGAATCGTCGTTGTCGATCGAGCACCAGGGCAGATCGGTCAGGTCGCGGATGCGGGAATCGGACTCATCGACCGTGCCATCGATCGACTCCAGCTGCCGCAGGGCAGGCGCCGGAAATTCCGGCTCCAGCCCCCGCTCCTTCATGGCATCAATGGCTATGCGAACCAGATCACTGCGGTGAAAGAGGTGTTTTTGAATCATGGGTCCACTATCAAAGTCTGCTCAGGGTCTTTTCATGGTGCCCGCAAGGCAGCATCTGCCAAACAACCCTGCAACGCCGATACGGCAGGTCAAGGAGAATCCGGGGGCTGGGCTTTGCAGACAAAAGGGAACGGTGCCCCGCGTTTTTTCGGGCTCATTCCCTGTCTTGGGCTGGCCCGTTGCCGTGTTCTATCAGGGATGCATTCCAGGCACGCCCGGTGTGCTTCAGAAGCCTGCGGAACCGCACCATCTGCCAAGCCATCCACGCCAGCATCAGTAACAGCACCCCCAGCAGGGCGAACACCACCTGGGGCTGAAAACGCTCGGACTCGATGCGCTCGAGGCGTTGCTGCAAAGCCAGTGCCTGCGCACGATCGCTGGCGGCCTGCTCGCGCAATACGGCCAGTTCGTCCTTCAGTGCTTGGGGCGGCACATCCTGCGCGCCTTCAGCTTGCGATGCAGGAACAGCAGGCCCCAGGGTGGCCGCAGCGCTGGCGGCAGAAACAGGCGCGGAGGCAGCCGAGGCAGCGACCTGCGGCGCAAAGGCCGGCGCCGCAGCAGCCGCCGACGCGGCACTTGCAGCAGGACCCAGCACCACGGCCAGAGGCTCCATCACCAGCCGGGGGCCGGAGGGCCGTGATGCCACAGCGACGGGCGGCTTGGCGGCCCGGGCCCGCACCTGCGATGCAGGGGCCTTGGCGGGCCGAGCCGGTTGCACGCGGCGCGACAACACAGGGGCCGGCGCGTCGCCCGACGGGAGGGAAGCGGCTTGCTTTTGCAGCGGTGCAGGGCTGGCCTGCGCAATGCGAACCGGCTGCGTCGTAGCGCTCGAAGCCGGACCTGGTGCCAGGTCTGGTGAGGGCTCTGCCGACAGCACGCTCATTGGTTCGATGCGGGGCAGCGCAATCGGGGTGCTGGATGGTGCAATCGACTCCGGCAGATCAACCAAGAACACGTAGCTGCGGGTTACCGTGCCGCTGCATCCGGCCGACAGACGAACGGTCAGCAGCGGCTCGTCAACCTGCCTGGTGGACTGCACACGCACCGCGTGCGCCCGGCCGCCCGATGGCGGCAAGAGTGTGAGCTGCACCTGCCCCCGCCCCATCAGGTTGTCGCCCAACAAGACGTCGGCGGCAACACAGGCCGTCTCCAGCTCCATTCCGGGGTCCAGATCCACCTCGAAGGAAACATCAATTGGCCCACCCAGCAGCACCTTGCCCTGGGCGGGCCCCAGCGACAGGGCTCCGACCGGGCCGAAGGCCATGCCCAACAATCCTGCAATCAGTGCGTTACGTGTTTTCACATCGATTTCCGGTGGTTGCATTCATTCTGGCGCCAAACCGCACAGCAGAAAAGTCTTGCCCCGATCTTTTGAACCACCCGCAGCGAACTACCCGTTCCACCCAGGTTTCCCATAAGGCACCTCGTCGGCTCTGCTAGAGCGTCAGCGGGGCATTTGCAGCCATCCCAAGCACCCACGGAAAAACCGGGTTCAGGGCTTGGAAATTGCCCGGCGGCCTGGCCTGCTGCTACTGCGTCGGCACCATGGCTGCCGCCACCATCCGCTGGGTGTAGGGGTGCTGCGGCGCATCCAGCACCTGGCGGACGCTGCCACTCTCCAGCACCTCACCATCCTTCATCACCAGCACCTCGTGCGCCATGGCGCGGATCACATCCACGTCGTGCGTGATGAGCAGGTAGCTCAGGCCCTTGTCGCGCTGCAGGCGCTGCAGCAGGCCCAGCACCTGCTGCTGGATGGTGACATCGAGCGCACTGGTGGGCTCGTCGAGCACCAGCACGCGTGGCTGCACGATGAGCGCGCGCGCCACCGCCAGGCGCTGGCGCTGGCCGCCCGAAAATTCATGGGGATAGCGCGCCAGCAGGCCGGGGAACTGCGCTTCGCTCAACCCCACCTCGGCCAGCGCGGCCTCCACGCGCACACGCCGTGCGGCCAACTCGAGCGCGGGTTCATGCACCTTGAGGCCCTCGCCCACGATCTCCTCCACCGTCAGGCGCGGCGAGAGCGAGGAGAACGGATCCTGAAACACCACCTGCACCTGGCGGCGCAACTGCTGGTTGGCGGGCGTGTTGCGCGTGGCGGGCTGTTGCCAGCCCTGCCCCGCCACCACCAGTTCGCCACCATGCGGCAGCAGGCCCAGGATGGCCTGCGCCAGCGTGGACTTGCCCGAGCCCGATTCGCCCACCACGCCCAGCGTGCGGCCGGGCGGCAGTTGCAGCGTGACGCCCTGCACGGCGACAAATTCGCCTTCCTTGAACCAGCCCCGGATGCCGGGCAGCGGCGTGGGGTAGCCCACGCGCAGGCTCTGCGCCTGCACCACGGGGGCCGTGCCCTCGGGCAGCGAGCCTTCCACCACGTCGCGCCGGGGCTGGCTGGCAATCAGGCGGCGGGTGTAGTCGTGTTGTGGGGCGCCAAACACATCGGCCACACGGCCCTGCTCCACCAACACGCCCTGTTCCATGACGGCCACGCGGTCCGCGAAGCGGCGCACCAGGTTCAGGTCGTGCGTGATGAGCAGCACGGCCATGCCGCTGGTGCGCTGCAGATCAGAGAGCAAATCGAGGATCTGGCCGCGCAGCGTGACGTCCAGCGCCGTCGTGGGCTCGTCGGCCAGCAGCAGCGCGGGCTCGCTGGCCAGGGCCATGGCGATCATGGCGCGCTGGCGCTGGCCGCCGCTGAGCTGGTGCGGAAAGCTGTTGGCACGGCGCTGCGGCTCAGGGATGCCGGTTTTTGCTAGCAAATCAATAGCTGCCTGCGCCGACTGGACGGGCGCAAGACCCTTTTTCAGCTCCAAAACCTCGGCAATCTGCTGGCCAATGGTCATCAGCGGGTTCAGCGCCGTCATGGGCTCCTGAAACACCATGGCGATCTCGCCGCCGCGCACGCCGCGCATTTCACGCTCTGATAATGAGAGCAGGTTGCGCCCGCGCAGCATGGCCTGGCCGCTGATTTGTGCATCAACCGCCAGGCGCAGCAGGCTGAGCGCCGTGATGGTTTTGCCCGAGCCGGATTCGCCCACCAGCGCGAGCTTTTCGCCCGGCGCAATGTCGAAGCCCACGCCGCGCACCACCTCCTTGGCGCCGAAGGAAGCGCTCAGGTTCTCAACGCGGAGCAAATAGTCCGAGGCCATGCTTTATTTCTCGTCCTTAGAAACTGGCGGCAATGCAGGCATGCGGAAGACTTGCCCTAAGGTCACACGCTCCACATGATTCGTTTTTAAAGTAGACGAATCGTCCAGCAGGCCCATTCTGGCGTATCGTTCAAAAACCAACTTGAGAAACTTGCCAAGCACAAGCCGAGGTATTCCATTCAGGTCATTTCGTGCCGCGTACCACTGATATGGATCACGCGCGCCTTTTTCAAGGTTGCATGAGCGGCACGCCCGAACCAAGTTGTCGATACTGTCTGGACCACCCATTGCAAGTGGAATGATGTGCTCCCACTGCAAATTCTCTGTGCTTCCGCAATAGGCGCATTGATCAGCTTCCACAAATAGTTTTTTGTTCTCAACAAGAATCGCGGAAGGCGACATCTTTTGATCGGAAAACCCCCGAAAAATGTGGTTAACGAAAGCGTACTGCTGTCGGTTTCCAACAACTCGGCCTACAACCAATTTCGCATATTCCCAATAGATGAGTTCGCGCACGGTAGAAAAATTCTTGGCCATACAGGGTTCAAGCAATCCGATTTATTGATCAGACTTTCGCGGGTCAAGTGCATCGCGCAGCGCGTCGCCCATGAAGGTCAGCAGCAGCAGCGTGACCACCAGCACGCCGAAGGTGGACAGCGAGATCCACCAGGCGTCGATGCTGTTCTTGCCCTGCGATAACAGTTCGCCCAGGCTGGGCGTGCCCGGCGGCACGCCCAGGCCCAGGAAGTCGAGCGATGTCAGCGCCAAAATGGCCGCGCTCATGCGGAACGGCAGGAAGGTGACCACGGGCGTGAGGCTGTTGGGCAGGATGTGGCGCCAGATGATCTGCGCATTGCCCACGCCCAGCGCGCGCGCGGCCTTCACGTAGTCAAGCTGGCGGTTGCGCAGGAATTCGGCGCGCACGTAGTCCGACAGGCCCATCCAGCCGAACAGGCTCAGCAGAATCAGCAGCAGCGAAATGCTGGGCGCGAACACCGCGCTGAAGATGATGAGCAGGTACAGCTCGGGCATGGAGCCCCAGATTTCGATGAAACGCTGAAAGGCCAGGTCCGTCTTGCCGCCAAAAAAACCCTGGATGGCCCCAGTGAGCACGCCCAGCGCCACGCCCGTCACGGTGAGCGCCAGCGCGAACAGCACGCTCACGCGAAAGCCGTAGATGAGCTGCGCCAGCAGGTCGCGTCCTCTGTCGTCGGTGCCCAGCCAGTTGTCCCGCGTGGGCGCCGAGGGGTTGGGCGCCTTGGCGAAGTAGTTGAGCGTGTTCGGGCCGTAGGGGTTGAGGGTGTAGAGCGCCCAGTTGCTACCCGTGGTGATGCGCTCGCGGATGAAGGGATCGAGGTAGTCGGCGGGTGTCTCGAAGTCGCCGCCAAAGGTCTTCTCGGGGTAGTCCTTGAGCATGGGGAAGTAGGTCTGCCCCTCGTAGCGCACGATGAGCGGCCGGTCGTTGCTGACCAGCTCGGCACACAGGCTGACGAGCACCAGCGCGCAGAAGACGAGCAGACTCCAGTAACCCAGGCGGTTGCGCTTGAAACGCAGCCAGGCGCGGCGGGAGGGGGAAAGCGATGCGGGCGCTGGCGTGTTGACGATCATTCGGAAAACGGGTTCAGTACAGCAATGCCACACCCATCAAAGTCGCGCACATTGCGCGTAACCAGCGTCAGAGCGTGGACTTGGGCTGTGGCGGCGATGAACATGTCGGCCTGGCTGCGCACCTGACCGCGAGCCGCCAGCAGGCCGCGCATCTCGCCGGCGCGGCGCGCGACGGCCTCGGTCACATCGAGAACCGTGGTGCGAGCGGCAAGCCCATTGAACAACGCCAGCGCACGCGGTCGAGGCTTGTGCGTCAGGCCGAACAGGATTTCGTCGACCGAAACGGCCGAAACCGCGAAACCTACCGTTTGGTCCAGCGCTTCAACCCACCGCACCACGCCCGCGTGCGGCACGGGTCGCATCAGTTCGCTGATGATGTTGGTGTCTGCAAGATACACAGTTCAGCGCTCCGGCACAGAGTCCGCCTCGTCCCAGTAGTGCGGGTTGTCCACCATGGGGTTGTAGCGGTTGGAGCGCGGTGGAATTTCAATGCCGTCCTCTGCCCCCTCGGAGATTAACGTCGCACGGATGTCGGCAAACAATTCCGCCCACGTTGGCTTGGCGCGGCCCTCACGCCACTGCTTGAATTCCTCGAACTCCTCGGCGGAAATCAACACCGCCACGGGTTTGTCACGGTTGTAAATGGCTTGAGGCTCTTCGGCAGTCAGCCGCACCACTTCGGAGAACTGCTGTTTGGCGCTGGCAATGTTCCAGGTCATGATGGACCTCCAATATGGACATGATGCCCTTTGATTATGTCCATTTTCAGAAATTCCATCAATCAAACTTCACGCGCGGGTCCACCCACACGTAGCACAGGTCGCTGATGAGCTTGGTCACCAGCCCGATCAGCGTGAACAGGTACAGCGTGCCCAGCACCACCGGATAGTCGCGCCGGATCACGCTCTCGTAGCTCAGCAGGCCCAGGCCGTCGAGCGAGAACAGCGTCTCGATGAGCAGCGAGCCCGCGAAGAACGCGCCAATGAACGCCGCCGGAAAGCCGGTGATGATGGGAATCAGCGCGTTGCGGAACACATGCTCCCAGAGCACCTGGCGCTCACTCAGACCCTTGGCGCGCGCCGTCAGCACGTACTGCTTGCGGATTTCCTCCAGGAAGGCGTTCTTGGTCAGCATGGCCGTCACGGCAAAGCTGCCGAGCACCATGGCGGTGATGGGCAGGGTGATGTGCCAGAGGTAGTCCACGATGCGCGCACCCCAGGACAGCTCCTCCCAGTTGGAGGACGTCAGCCCGCGCAACGGGAACCACTGCAGCTGTCCGCCAAAGATGACCAGCAGCGCCACACCCAGCACAAAGCCCGGAATGGCATAGCCCACCAGGATGAGCAGCGTGGTCACCAGGTCGAAGCGCGAGCCCGCGCGCACCGCCTTGGCCACGCCCAGCGGCACGGCCACAAGGTAGCTGATGAAAAAGGTCCACAGCCCCAGGCTGATAGAGACGGGGAGCTTTTCCACCACGAGCTGCCATACGTCCTTGTTCTGGAAGAAGCTCTTGCCCAGGTCGAAGCGCGCGAACTGGCCCAGCATCTGCAGGAAGCGCTCGTGCGCGGGCTTGTCGAAGCCGTAGAGCGCCTTGATCTGCTCCAGGCGCTTGGGATCCACGCCCTGCGCACCCCGGTAGCTCAGGCCCCCGCCCTCGGCGCCGCCGCCCGCGCCCGCACCGGCCTTGGCCTCAGCCATGTACTGCTCCACAGGGCCGCCGGGCACGAACTGGATCACCACGAAAGTCAGCAGCAGCACGCCCAGCAGGGTGGGCAGCATGAGCAGGATGCGTTTGAGGATGTAGGCCAGCATGGGAGGGCTTATTTCTTGTCCGGTGCAATCTGAACGGGGTCAAGGGCCCACCAGGTGTCGATGGCCCAGCCCTCGCCATTGGAATACGGCGGCAGCGCCTCGGGCCGCGCCAGGCGCCAGGCGTTGTAGGCCATGCGGTGGGTGCCTGCAGACCACTGCGGGATGAGGTAGTGGCTGTGCGCGATGACACGCTCCAGCGCATGGCAGGCGGGCAGCAGCTGCGCCTCGGTCTTGGCAGCAGTCATGGCCGCGATCAGCGCGTCCACGGCGGGGTTCTTCACGCCCGCGAAGTTGCCCGAGTCCTCGGTGTCTGCGGCCTGGCTGCCGAACAGGTCGGCATATTCCTGGCCGGGGTTGTGCGTGCCCTGGAAGGCCATGGAGGTGATGTCGAAGTCGAACTTCTGCAGGCGCTGCTGGTACAGGGCAAAGTCCACCGCGCGAAAGCGCAAGCTGATGCCCAGCTTTTCCAGGCTGCGCATCCACGGCGTGACCAAGCGCACGCCGCCTTCGTTGCTGTCCATGTATTCGAGCACCATGGCTTCGCCCTGGGCATTGCGCAGGGCGCCATCGCGCACATCCCAGCCCGCTTCTTTCAGCAGTTGCTGAGCGCGGCGCAGGTTGGCGCGCAGGGAGGAGTCGCCATCGGTGCGCGGCGGCACCGTCATGGGGCCGAAGGCGGCCGGTGGAATGTGCTTGCGAAGCGGCTCCATCAGCTCCAGCTCTTGCGGCGAGGGCGTGCCGCGCGTCTCGCAGGCGGTGTTGCCGAACAGGCCGTTGACGCGCTGGTAGGCGCCATAGAACATCTGCCGGTTCATCCACTCGTAGTCCAGCGCCAGCCCCAGCGCCTCGCGCACACGCACGTCCTGCAGCACGGGGCGGCGTGTGTTGAGCACGTAGCTCTGGAAGCCTGAGGGCAGCTTGTGCGCGAACTCGCCCTTGACGAGTTCGCCGGTGTTGAACTTCTTGCCATTCACGCGCCGCGCCCAGTCACCCGCGCTGAAGAAACGCATAAGGTCGAATTCGCCCGCCTTGAGCGCTTCAAGCCGCGCTGTGTTGTCCTTGTAGATCTTGACGGTGATGCGCTCGAAATTGGCCGTGCCCTTGCGCACGTTCAAATCCTTGGCCCAGTAGCCCGGGTCGCGCACGTAGGTGATGTCCTTGCCGAAACGCACCGGGCCGATTTTGTAGGGGCCGCTGCCGATGGGGATGTCCATCACCACCTGGTCGAAGGGCTTGGGCTGGCCGCCTTGCGCTCCATCCTCCACGCCCCAATCCCGGCTGAACACCGGCAGACCGCCCACGGTGAGCGGCAGCTCGCGGTTGGGTTTGTGGAAGCGGTAGCGCACGCTGCGTTCGCCCAGCACATCCACGCCCGCCACGTCGATCAGCATCGTCTTGTAGGCGGGCGAGGTGTGCGGGCCCACCAGGGTGTCGTAGCTGTGCTTCACGTCGGCCGCCAGCACGGGCTTACCGTTGTGGAAGCGCGCTTCGGGCCGCAGGCGGAAGGTGGCCGAAAGGCCATCGGGCGCCACCTGCACGTCCTCGGCCAGCAGGCCGTAGCCCGTGGCGGTTTCGTCGAGCGAGCCCACAAGCAGCGTATCGAACATCAGCGACGACAGGTAGGCCGGCGCGTTGCCCTTGATGGTGAACGGGTTGTACTTGTCGAAGGTCGAGGTGCGCAGGTTGCTCACCAGCCGCAGCTCGCCGCCCTTGGGGGCCTGCGGGTTGACGTAGGCAAAGTGGGCAAAACCCACGGGGTAACGGGGCTCGCCCCACAGAGCGTAGGCGTGGGCCGCCCATGCAGGCACGGCGGCACAACAGCACAAAAAAATCAGGCAAAACCGCATGCGACAATTCTGCACTACGTCGGCGGTGCCCACGGGCTGGCAGCGGGGATTCCCCACGGCCCGGTGGCATGCCGTTTTTCCCGCTTCCCCCAGGAGAACAACAATGGGTTTTCTGACCGGCAAAAAGCTGCTCATCACGGGCGTTCTGTCCAACCGTTCCATCGCCCACGGCATCGCCAAGGCCTGCCACGCCCAGGGCGCCAAGCTGGCTTTCAGCTACGTGGGTGAGCGCTTCAAGGACCGCATCACCGACTTTGCCGCCGAGTTCGACTCCAAGCTGATTTTTGATTGCGACGTGGGTGACGACGCACAGATCGAGGCCATGTTCAAGGGCCTGGGCGATGCCTGGGGCAAGTTTGACGGCTTCGTGCACAGCATCGGCTTCGCGCCGCGCGAGGCGATCGCCGGCAATTTCCTCGACGGCCTGTCGCGCGAGGGCTTCCGCATCGCCCACGACATCAGCGCCTACAGCTTCCCGGCCATGGCCAAGGCCGCCCTGCCCTACCTGAACGACAAATCGTCGCTGCTGACGCTGTCGTACCTGGGCGCGCTGCGTTCCATCCCCAACTACAACACCATGGGCCTGGCCAAGGCCAGCCTCGAAGCCAGCGTGCGCTACCTCGCCGAGGCCGTGGGCCGCACGGAAGATGGCCGCTGCATCCGCGCCAACGGCATCAGCGCCGGCCCCATCAAGACGCTGGCGGCCAGCGGCATCAAGGACTTCGGCAAGCTGCTTTCGCGCGTGGCCGACGCCTCGCCCCTGCGCCGTAACGTGACCATTGAGGACGTGGGCAACGTGGCAGCCTTCCTGCTGTCTGACCTGGCCAGCGGCATGACGGCCGAGATTACCTACGTGGACGGCGGCTTCAGCCAGACGGCGGGCCTGTCGGCCGACCAGGTCTGAGCACCGCCGACACCTTTTTATTGATGAAAATAGCCGCTAGCGCTTACTGATAAAGCGCGAGCAGCTACATATTCAATAGCGCCATGCACCGCAGAAGCTGCCTCGCCCTGCTGGCGCTCGCCGTTCTTCCTGCTCTGCCCACTCTGCCGGCACTGGCTGCAGACGCCCCGGCCCTGCTGCTGGCGCAGGTCTACCGCCCTGGCCTGCCGCTGCAAGACTACTGGGTGAGCGAAAAGTACGACGGTGTACGCGGATTCTGGGATGGCCACACCCTGCGCACCCGTGGCGGCGAAACCGTGGCAGCGCCCGCCTGGTTCACCGCAGGCTGGCCCGAGGTGCCCATGGATGGCGAACTCTGGGCCGGGCGCGGGCGCTTCAGCCATGCACAGTCCATCGCCCGCCAGCAACAGCCGGGTGACGCGGGCTGGCGCCAGATGCGCTTCATGGTGTTCGATCTGCCCGGCCACAAAGGCACGTTCGACGAACGCCTGCCTGCCCTGAACGCCCTCGTTGAAAGCCTGGGCCAGCCGTGGGTGCAGGCCGTGCCGCAACGGCGCGTGGCAACGGACGCTGCGTTGCAAGCGCTGCTGCACCGCACAGTGCGCGCCGGTGGCGAAGGGCTGATGCTGCACCGCGGCGCGTCGCTGTACCGGGCAGGCCGCAGCGACGATCTCATCAAGGTCAAGACGCACGAGGACACCGAAGCCCGCGTGATCGCGCACCTGCCCGGCAAGGGCCGCCATGCGGGGCGCCTGGGCGCGCTGCTGGTCGAAATGCCCTCAGGCCAGCGCTTTCGGCTGGGCACAGGCTTCAGCGATGCCGACCGCGACAACCCGCCGCCCGTGGGCAGCTGGGTGACCTACCGCTTTCGCGGTACGCACGACGGGGGCTTGCCGCGCTTTGCCAGTTTTGTGCGGGTTCGTAAAGACATGCCGGCAAAGTGATGGTCCTGGTCCGGCGGACCCTGGATCATCGGGCCCAAGGCACCAAGCTTGGGGTATCTCTCCCGCAGGATGCCGTCGGTCGATCGGTCAGCGTTTCGCGTCACGCCGGTGTCCGCGCGCTGCGTGTCGCATTCGACCCAGAGCGGGGGTCTGAACTAGCGTTGTCTCCTTAAGTTTTTGTCGTATCAGGGGCCATTTGTTCGGCAAGGACTACGCGAGCGCATCCTCAAGCAAACGATTGAGGCGGATCAGCTGCTTGAAGTCCTCCACCAGCGCCGGCACCAGGTCCGGGGAGATGAACTCGGTGGTGCTGAGTTGTTTCACCACCAAAAATCTCTTGAGCTTTAACCACTCCATATCCGGATGATCTGGGTCGAACCCTCGTGGCGGGCGGGACACCACTTCCTCGCGTGAAAAGTCACTCTTAAAGCGAGCCTTGAATGCGGGATCGGCAAACAACGCATGAAACGGTTGGGCGTCCTGTGCGATGGCATTTCTCACCTTTTTCAGCTGCGGGCCAGATGGCATGAAAAGCCCACCCGCCACCACGACGCCCCTGTATGGCGGGATGTTGGGAAGAATGCCAAAGAACAAATGCGGGTTGCGCTCAAAGCGAGACTCTGACGGCCTGGAGATGGAAATGGACAGCCAGTCTTTGCAGCATGGGCCGCCGCTGACGATGTGGTTGGCGGTCTTTTTGATCCTGCCTATCCCTTTGACTGGGAAGTGGTAGTCCGGCACGATGGGCTGAAGTGCCGTTTTGAGCCTCTCGGCCAGGTCAATGAATGGCCCCCGGACATGGGCTTCGTAGGCAGCTTGGTTTTCCTCCAGCCAGTTCGGATCGGTCTGCTGGCCAGCCTCGGTCAGAAATGGGAGTGTTCGGTTCGAGAATTTCATCTACGGTGGCCCGTGTCGCACTTGTGCGTGATCGTGAAGTTAAAAGAGACTCATCTGCGCGGACGGCTTGGCGTCCACCTTCTTTGGTGCAGGCGTGCGCTGAGCGCGTGCACCTTGGCGAGGCCGTTCGTTGAACCCAGGGGCTGCTTGCAAGCCGAGGCTGGACCGCAGCGCGGCGATCTCGGCCTTGACGCAGCGGTGCACCTGCTCTAAGTCGACCAAGGGCGCAGGGTAGTCGGCAGCCCCTGCCAAGCCAAACCGATCACGCAATGTCGATGGCATAGCCCAGGGCATGACGACCCATTCGTCGGGCACCGCCGCCAGCTCAGGCACCCAGCGGCGCACGAAGTGCCCCTGCGGGTCGAGCTCGCGCGCCTGTGTGACCGGGTTGTACAGGCGCAACACCGGGCTGGCGGCCATGCAGCTGTGCATCTGGATCTGGGTGTAGTGGATGCCTGGTTCGAAGTCCACGAACATCTGAGACAGCCAATCGGCCACAGGTCGCCAAGGCAAGGACAGGGTGTGCGTAGCCACCGTCACCAGCATCGCGCGCATGCGGAAGTTGAGCCAGCCGTGGTGATGCAGGAATCGCATGCAGGCATCGACCATCGGCCAGCCCGTGCGGCCTAGCCGCCAAGCGTCGAATCGCACCGTGTCCATCGGCCGCGGCAGCTGTTCCATTTCGGGCACCAAAGCTCGGCGTTCCATCTCCGGCTGGTTGTCCAGCACCTGCAGCGCGTAGCAATGCCACCAGAGCCGCGTGATGTAGCTATGGAGTTGGCGATGCCAATGCGTCCGGGGTGCGGCTTCGCGGGCCTCAAGCATGGTCTGCGCGATCTGACGCAGACTCAGGGTACCGTGCGCGATATGCGGGCTCAGGCGCGAGCATCCATGCTCTGCAGTGGTGGGGGAGCTCATGTTGGCCCCGTAGCCTTGTCCACGGCTGGCCAAGAAGCTGTCGAGCAGTTCACGGGCGGGCTGCAAGCCGCCACTTTGTCGGCCAGCGCACAGTAAAGGGTCGGTCTTGATGGCCGTCGGCAGCCGCAGCACCGTTTGATCCTTGGCAGGCTCAAGCCACGAGAGATGGTCCGGGAGGCGCTCCAGAGGCGCCGCTGCCCAGGCATCCCAATGCTCCTTGAATCGTCGCCCACGACGCGACACGGGACGAACCACCCCGTTTTGCGGGTATTCGTGCCAGCGCACGCCATGATCCCGACACCAGGCGGCAACCGCACGGTCGCGTGCATAGGACCAGAGTCCGCCGGTTTCCTGGTGGCTGTGCAGCGTGAACGGGCCCAGCCGCAGGTGCAAGGCGTCCAGCATCTGGATGACCGGCGCCACGTGAATTTCCAGCGCAGTGCCCAACGATTTGAGTTGCCCGTCCAGACTCAGCAGGCATTCGCGTACAAACTGCCACTGTCGATCACTGGTGCAAGGCTGATGCCAGTGCTCGAGCTCGACGACGTAGACGCACAAGACCGGGCCTGCGGCCGTTGCGTGTGCCAGTGCCGCGTGGTCTTCTACACGCAGGTCGCGCTTGAACCAGACCACCTGGGGCGGACCCGTTAGGCTGATCGGCGGCAAGGCGCGCATGAGGGGTCTCCGTTGACGACAAAGACCCACAGTCTAACAATAATGGACGATATCGTCCTTTATGTTCTGGATTGTCCCCCGTTCGTCATCGCGATCTTCTCCTGGAGCAGTTCGACGGCATCGTGAACACTCTGCGACGCACGTAGCCGGAGCAAGGCTGCGTCCACTCCAAAGGCCGCCTGGAAGGACAACGGCTGGACAGCCACCTCCACAAAGCGTTGGGCCAGTGTGATGAGCCCCGGGTCGGCAGCGTCGAGGTTGGCTGCTCCTAGCCCATTCAACACGTAGGAGACTGATCCATCAAAACTCACTTTGTAGGCCATCAGCGCAAGATCGGGGAAGTTATCCGCCTCTGCAGCCGTGATGCGCATGAAAGCTACACAGCGCGGATGCAACATGCCTTCGATCAGTGCCTCGCCGACCGCCTGCAAGCGTTGACCTAGACCAAGCCCCTCGGGCACTGGTGCCAAGTGGTCAAACATCGTCTGAATTGAGAGACTGACCACGGCAGCGAACAAATCACCCTTGCTGGGATAGCGGGCGTAGAGGCTGGACTTGCCCACTTCAGCGTGCTGCGCCACCAGATCCAAGGTGGTGCGGCCAAAGCCCCGATCCAAGAACAAAGACGTTGCTACCTGCAAGATCCGTTCATCAAACTGACCGGCTTGCGAAGCTGGTGGGCGACCACGGCGACGGTAGGACTTCTCAGGACAGGCAGCGGGCATTTAACAGGCTTCGCAAATAAAGTTGGAGGACCAAAGAGCGAAATGGTGACAGCTGGATGTTAGATCCACTGGCAACAACGGTATCGCTGAACGCCTCAGGGTACAGCGCCTGCTTGTCTCGGCGCGGTCGGCAACGGCTCGCTTGGAATAACCATTAAGTTGGCAACGTACAGATTTGTTGTGCGGTCGCCACCGCTACGTAGTCGCCAACCATAACCGACCGCCTTTAAACCTGCGCCAGCAAAGGAAGTAGCCTCGAGAACGCTCGCGTGGCCACCTGCGGTGTGGATCGTGCCACGTATTGACAACGGCTACACGGTACGCCACAATCCGTGTATCTGTTGTGTATGCACTGATAGGGGAAACCAATGCGTGACGCCGCCATCAATCTGCGGGCCTTGCCAGAACAGCGCGATCTGATCGATCACGCGGCCAGCCTGCTTGGCAAGAACCGCTCGGACTTCATGCTCGAAGCGGCCTGCGACCGCGCGCAGTCCGTGGTGCTGGATCAGGTCTTTTTCAGCCTGGACGCCGACAAGTTCAAGCAGTTCACCGCGATGCTGGACGCACCTCCCGGGCCCAACCCAGGGCTTGAACGTCTCATGGCCGTCAAGGCACCCTGGAGCACCGGCGCGGCATGAGCTTACAACTGAGCGCACCGATTCCGCTCGCCGCGACCCACATCCTGGACGATTTCGCCTGCGGTGAAGCCAGTCTTGATGATTGGCTCAAGCGCCGGGCACTGACCAACCAATTGAGCGGTGCCAGCCGCACCTTCGTCGTCACGGATCAGGAAGGGCGTGTCTACGGCTACTATGCAATGGCCGCAGGCGCGGTTTCACATCAGGCGGCAACCAGCAGCGTGCGACGCAACATGCCCGATCCAGTGCCCGTGATGGTTCTGGCCCGGCTGGCCGTCGACCATCGGGCGCAAGGCATCAAGCTTGGAGCATCCCTGCTGCAGGACGCAGTCGGTCGAGCGGTGAGCGTTTCGCAGAACGCCGGTGTCCGGGCGCTGCTCGTCCACGCTCTACACGACCGCACCAAGCAGTTCTACGAGCACTACGGCTTCCAGGAGTCATCGCAGCATCCGATGACGCTGATGCTGCGCTTGAACACCGTCAAGGCTTGAGAGAGGTCGGTCAGCATGAACATCCACGAGATTCGCACGGAGGCAGAGTACCGGACCGCTCTCAAGGAAGCCTCCGCGCTCGTAGATTCAGACCCTGCTCTGGAAATGCCAGAGGGGAAGCGGCTGAACGCACTGGTTGGACTCGTACAGGCTTACGAAGCCACGTATGTGCCTGTCGATGGCGCCCTTGTTGATCGCATCCGCTCAATCGTCGCAGGAGTCGAAGTCGATCTTGACAAGCCTCTTCCGCCCGAGCTTGGCGACGCGGGCATGCCCTGAACATCACCTTGGCTTCTACGGTGAACAGCGTTGTCATGGGGTCATCTGTTCAGGAGAAAAAGGTGCACTACCCCGTGATGACCGAAAAACATGTGGCCGACCGCTGGCAGGTCAGTCTCAAGACGCTGCGGCGCTGGCGGCTCGATGGCGAAGGGCCGGTCTGGCACAAGCTGTTCCGACAGGTGCGCTACCACGACGCCGACATCCTGGAATTCGAGCAACGAAGCGCGCAGCACCTGATGACGATGCTCGGCATCACTCGGGAGTTCAAGCCCGCCGAACCGGAGGCGACCCTCGACCAAGACCTCGGTGCCGAAGCCGAGAGTCAGTACTTCACGACAAAGGAAATCGCCGAGGCAGCATCGCTGCCGATCTACCTTTTCCGCGATCAGACAGAACGTGATCGCAAGCGCGTGCCACATCTGATGTTGGTGGGCAACCTGCGGTTTTCACTGCCCGCGATCCTGGAATGGGAGATCGAAAACAGGGTGCGTGGCAATGCCGCTGCAGCAGTCGTCGAGGAAATCAAGAGCCCGGCCACCCCTTCGGAGCCAGCCAAGCGCTGGTTCGAAATCGTCAGGGAGCAGGATGCGGAGCGGTTCGATTCCGCACCGTAGCCTGAACAGATGTCCCTGCTTTTGGCCGAAAGTCCAGCGTTTCGCCCATTTGTCCCTTGAGGCGGAACACGGAACCGAACCTGCGTCCGCAATCCGAACCAGATAGTAACGCCTTGGCCTTGAGGGCGTGGATTCAAAGATTTGGCCAAATCACCCCGCCAGCTCGTAACCCGTACTGCGGCCACCACCGGGTGTTTTCTGGAGTACCCCAAGGTCCAGCAGCTGCGTGATATCGCGCAGCGCCGTGTCGGGCGAGCAATTGGCTATTCGCCCCCATTTGCTGCTGGTTAACTTGCCGTCGAAACCGTCGAGCACACGGTTGAGCAATTTCACCTGGCGTTCATTCAGCGGCTGACCCGCCCAGCGTTGCCAGAAGCGCGCCTTGACCAACACCGCGTCCAGGGTGGTCTGAGAACTGGCTACCGCGCGGCCCAGGGTGCCCAAGAACCAAGACAGCCAGCCTGTCACGTCGAGCGAGCCTTTCTGGGTCCGCTCGAGCACCTCGTAGTAGTACTTGCGTTCCCGCTGGATCTGGGACGACAGGCTGTAGAAGCGTTGAGGACTGCCATCGGCTCTGGCCAGAAACAGGTCGCCCACGGCGCGGGCGATACGGCCGTTGCCATCATCGAAGGGGTGCAGCGTCACAAACCAGAGATGTGCTAGCCCCGCTTTGATCAGCGTAGGCTCCCCCGTCTCGGAATTGGCCCAGGCCAGAAAGCGGTCGATCTCGGCGGCCAGCGCCTGCGCAGGCGGGGCCTGAAAGTGCACCTTGCGCCGCCCCATATGCCCTGACACCACTTGCATGGGCCCCTCGGCATCAGTTCGCCACTGTCCCACCTCAATCCGGGTCATGCCGGAGTAGCCGGTCGGGAACAAAGCGGCGTGCCAGCCAAACAGGCGCTCGGCCGTCAGTAGATCAGTGGCACGGGTGGTCGCATCCAGCACCATCTCCACGACCCCCTCCACATGCCGGTCCACAGGCGCCACTGCGCCAATGTCCACGCCCATGCGGCGGGCGATGGAAGATCGCACCGATTGCACGTTGAGGACCTCGCCTTCGATCTCGCTGGTCTTGACCACGTCCTCAGTCAACGCCGCCAGACTGGCCTGGTCCCGCAACGCCATCCCCACATCCGCCAATCGCCCGAGCAAAAGCCCCTGGGCTAGACTGACATCGGTCAATGGGCCGGTGAGCGCTGCCAAGTCGTAGCGCCACAGCGGCCAATCGGCCGCCTGCCAGATGTAGAGTTTTTCTCCGTCATTCATGCGGAGATTACATACCCAATTCGCCGCAGAGGCAATACATTTCACGCATTAAATGCGGAGAATAAACACCCATTCACCGCACGCCTGGGTGCACCGAATCGCTTATGGACTCGGCATCATTTATTCATACACCTTTGTTCGCGGCATGACTCCAATGCCCATGGAAAAAGAAGATGCACGCAAGCAGTCGCGGGAAGTGCTGCATGAACGGCGCAAGCAGGTCATTAGCTTGCATCGAAAAGGTAGCTGCCCAGCGCCAGCCGGGTTTCCTTTCCGTCGCGGTAGATTTTCTGCAACCAGCGCTTGGAACCTGCCGGACTGATTTCCAGATACAGCCCCGCGCTGTCGGTCAGGCGCTCCCTTTTCTTGTCGGGTGGGCAGGTGGCATTTCGGCACTGGGCGTCGGTCAGCATGGGTGTTTTCTGGGATGTTCCCCGCTCTTGGCAGGGCAGTTGTTCCCCGCCTACCGGGATAAATCGGGTTTTGTTCCCCGATATGTTCCCCGCTCACCGTTTGGCTGTCAATGGTTGCCCTTATCTGTCCCTGCTGTGTAAGTGCCTGATTTGCCAATGAAAAAGGCCGCCAGGTGGTACTCCTTGGCGGCCTTTGTTTTGGTGAATGGTGGAGCTGGCGGGAATTGAACCCGCGTCCGCAAGCCTTCTTCGGGCAGATCTACATGTTTAGCGGTCTGGTTTGAATCTCGCTTCCGGCATCGCGCAGTCGCACGCTATACCGGACGCCAGTACCCTTGAATCTCGTTCCGTGCCAAGGTACCCGGCCAAGAACCAGCTGACGTAAATAACCTTGCAGCCGGGAGGCTTTACAGCCCCCTTGCCCAGCCCATCAGCGTGCTGTTGCAAGGCTCACCGGTTTTAGGCGGCGAGTGCGAAACGTTCGTCGTTTGCAGTTAGTTTTTTGAATGCAGATTTACGAGCGCCAATCAAGCTCGACATGCACCACGCCGATTCCGAACCCACGTCGAAACCAGGGCAGCCCCTCAGCAATGCATTTTAGGCCAGGTTCAGCAATTGCAAGAGGTCCAGGGGGAAATTAATCTCGGCATGGGCGCCCCACTCGCGGGCATTGGATTCGCTGCCCAGGTAGCCATAGGTGGCGGCCACCGTACCCATGTTCGCCGCAAGGCCGGCCACGATGTCACGCTCGTCGTCGCCCACGTAGATGCAGTGTTCTGGTGCGATGCCCAGCCGGGCCGCTGCTTCGATCAACGGCGCCGGATGAGGCTTGGAGTGGGGCGTGGTGTCGCCGCTGACGACGGCACCCGCGCTGGCGAACAAGGGCAGGGCGCGTGTCAAGGGATCGGTGAAGCGGGCCGATTTGTTGGTGACCACACCCCAGGCCAACTGGTTCTGGGTCAGCCGCCGCACCAGTTCTTCGACCCCCTCGAAGACACGGGTTCTGAGCGTCATGCAAGCCTGGTAATTGGCGAAGAACTCGTCCCGCAACACTCCAAACTCGGGGTGATCCGGGGTGATGCCAAAGGCTTCTCCCAGCATGCCACGGGCGCCTGCGCCGGCCATGGGACGGTAGCGCTCCAGAGGGAGCGATGGCAAACCGCGATCGGTGCGCATTTTGTCGGCGGCTGCTCCCAGGTCGGGGGCGCTGTCGATCAGTGTGCCGTCCAGGTCAAACAGCACCGCGCGAATATTGCGAAATGGAGTCACAGGATGCTCAGGCGGGGCGTTGGGTGGCGAACAGGTAGTTGACGCTGGTATCGGCGCTCATCCAGTAGCGACGGGTGATGGGGTTGTATTCCAGCCCCCGCGTCTGGCGGACGTCCAGTTGTGCTGCCCGGCAGTGGGCCGCCAGTTCACTGGGGCGGATCAGCCGGGCGTATTCGTGTGTGCCCCGCGGCAACATGTTCAGCACGTACTCAGCGCCCACGATGGCCAGCATGAAGGCCTTGGCATTGCGGTTGATGGTGGAAAAGAAAACCCATCCACCGGGCTTGACCAGTTCTGCGCAGGCCTTGACCACCGATGCGGGGTCGGGAACATGCTCCAGCATTTCCATGCAGGTGACGGTGTCAAAGCTGCCGGGTTGCTCGGCGGCAAGGGCTTCGACGCTGACTTCGCGGTACTCGACGCGGGGGGTTTGTGCTTCCAGGGCATGCAGCTGCGCCACACGCAAGGATTTGGCCGCAAGGTCGATGCCGAGCACCTGGGCGCCCTTGCGGGCCATGGCGTCGGCCAGAATACCGCCGCCACAACCCACGTCCAGCACGCGTTGTCCGTGCAGTGGCGACAGGCTGTTGATCCAGTCCAGCCGCAGAGGATTAATTTCATGCAGCGGGCGGAATTCGCTTTCCGGATCCCACCAGCGGTGTGCCAGGTCGGAGAATTTGGCCAGTTCGGCAGGATCGACGTTGGGAGTGCTGTTCATGGCGGTATTGTGTCCAACAGACGCATTGCGGCAATAAAAAAGCGCCCTGAGAGGCGCTTTTTTATTGAACTACTGGCGGAGAGGGCGGGATTCGAACCCGCGGTGGGGATTAGCCCACACACGCTTTCCAGGCGTGCGACTTAAACCGCTCATCCACCTCTCCGCAGCCTTAGATTATAGCCACAGGATGAGGGATGTTTTGGCATGCGGCCGGGCCGGGCTTCAAAAAGCTAGGAATTGGTCTTTTGGGTCTGCACCATCTTCATGGCCGAGCCGATCAATGCTGACACCTCGGTCATGTTGCTGGGCACGATGAGGGTGGTGGTGGCGTCTTGCGCCACTTTGCCGTAGGCATCCACGGCCTTTTCGGCCACCTTGAGCTGAACGGCTTGTTCGCCGCCGGGCTGGCGGATGGCGGCGGCCACGCGCTCGATGGCTTCGGCGGTGGCTTCGGCCACGGCGCGGATGGATTCGGCTTCGCCTTGGGCGTTGTTGATCACGGCCTGTTTTTCACCTTCGGAGCGGGCAATGAAGGCTTCGCGTTCGCCCGTGGCGATGTTGATCTGTTCCTGGCGGCGGCCTTCAGAGGCAGCGATGAGGGCGCGTTTTTCGCGTTC
Organism: Burkholderiaceae bacterium; assembly: GCA_024710165.1. Lineage (GTDB taxonomy): Bacteria > Pseudomonadota > Gammaproteobacteria > Burkholderiales > Burkholderiaceae_C > Simplicispira. The sequence continues at coordinate 5,365 of JANJVG010000074.1, read as the reverse complement.
GGCCGTGATCTGGGCCTGCATGGCGTGCAGGATTTCCTTCGGGGGGGTGAGGTCCTTGATTTCATAACGAAGTACCTTCACGCCCCAGTTGAGTGCGGCTTCGTCGATGGCCTGGACCACCTGGGCGTTGATGATGTCGCGCTCCTCGAAGGTTTTGTCGAGTTCGAGCTTGCCGATCACGCTGCGCAGCGAGGTCTGGGCCAGCTGCGTCACAGCCATGATGTAGTTGCTCGATCCGTAACTTGCGCGCATGGGGTCGGTCACCTGGAAATACAGGATGCCATCCACCTGCAACTGCGTGTTGTCGCGCGTGATGCAGATCTGGCTGGGCACGTCCAGCGGAATTTCTTTCAGGCTGTGCTTGTAGGCCACCCGGTCGATGAAGGGCACCAGAAAGTTGAGCCCCGGCGTCAGCGTGCCGGCGTATTTGCCCAGTCGCTCCTTGACCCATGCGTTCTGTTGCGGAACGACCTTGACGGAGCGCGCGATGAAAATCACGGCGATGATAAAAACAACAATGGCGATTTCCATGGGGTGCCTTTCGGGTGGTGCGGGAGAAGGGGCCGAGACTCAGAGGGGGTCGACCAGCAGGCGGTTGCCTACCAGTTCGGCCACCCGGTGCATGCCGGCGACGGGCGAGAGGCCCGGGCGATGGATGGCCGTCCATGAGGCACCACGGTATCTGACCGTGGCGGTGCCATCAGCATTCCAACTGTCGACGTGCACGGTTTCACCCACATCGAGGTTCACGCTGCGGTCGGCGCGTGCCGAGGGGTCTCCAGGACGCCTTTTTTTGGCGAAGTACCAGGCTACCACGGCGCCGCCGCCCACCACGGCAGCCGTCACGATCTGTGAGGCGATGGGCAGGCCCAGATGCGCGGCCACAGCGGCAGCTGCCAGCCCGATGGCCAGCATCAGCAGATAGAACGTACCCGTCATCAACTCGACGGCCACCGTGATGCCTGCCATCAACCACCAGAGGGTGGATTCATCCATAGCCTGCCTCCGCAAGGGTTTGTCTGTAGTGCACCACATTCTGGGTCAAAAAAGTGGACGTTCAAAGGCACGTCAAGCTTATTCCTTACACTTCGCGCCTATTTTGTTTTTTGGCCGGGCAGGGCACGGTTGCACGGAGGCTGCGTATGAAGTTTCGTTTTCCCATCATCATCATCGACGAGGACTACCGTTCGGAGAACACGTCGGGGCTCGGTATCCGCGCGCTGGCGCAGGCCATCGAGGCCGAGGGGTTCGAGGTGCTGGGGGTGACCAGCTATGGTGATCTGAGCCAGTTCGCACAGCAGCAAAGCCGTGCCAGCGCCTTCATTCTGTCGATTGACGATGAAGAGTTCACGCTGGGCTCGGGGCTCGACCCCATCGTGCTGAGCCTGCGCACGTTCATCGAGGAAGTCCGCCGCAAGAATGCCGACGTGCCGATCTACGTGCACGGCGAAACCAAGACCAGTCGCCACCTGCCCAACGACATCCTGCGCGAGCTGCATGGCTTCATTCACATGTTCGAGGACACCCCCGAATTTGTGGCGCGCCACATCATCCGTGAGGCCAAGAGCTATCTGGAGGGCGTACAGCCGCCGTTCTTCAAGGCCTTGCTCGACTATGCGGAAGATGGTTCGTACTCCTGGCACTGCCCGGGCCATTCGGGCGGCGTGGCGTTCCTGAAGAGCCCGGTGGGCCAGATGTACCACCAGTTCTACGGCGAAAACATGCTGCGCGCCGACGTGTGCAATGCCGTGGAAGAACTGGGCCAGCTGCTGGACCACAACGGCGCCATCGGCGAATCTGAGCGCAACGCCGCGCGCATCTTCAATGCCGACCACTGCTTCTTTGTGACCAACGGCACGTCCACCAGCAACAAGATGGTGTGGCACCACACCGTGGCGCCCGGCGACGTGGTGGTGGTTGACCGCAACTGCCACAAGTCCATCCTGCACAGCATCATCATGACCGGGGCCATCCCGGTGTTCATGAAGCCCACGCGCAACCACTTCGGCATCATCGGGCCGATCCCGCAAAGCGAGTTCGAGCCGGCTGTCATTCAGGCCAAGATCAAGGCAAACCCGCTGCTCAAGGGCGTGGACGCGAAAAAGGTCAAGCCGCGCGTGCTCACGCTGACACAGAGCACCTACGACGGCGTGCTCTACAACACCGAAACCATCAAGCGCATGCTCGATGGTTACGTGGACAACCTGCACTTTGACGAGGCCTGGCTGCCGCACGCAGCCTTCCACCCGTTTTACGGCAGCTACCACGCCATGGGCAAGAAGCGCGTGCGCCCCCAGCATTCGGTGACCTACGCCACCCAGTCCATCCACAAGCTGCTGGCGGGCATCAGCCAGGCCAGCCATGTGCTGGTGCAGGATTCGCAGACCACCAAGCTCGACCGCCACCTGTTCAACGAGGCGTACCTGATGCACACCAGCACCAGCCCTCAGTACAGCATCATCGCCAGCTGCGACGTGGCGGCGGCCATGATGGAACCGCCCGGCGGCACGGCGCTGGTGGAAGAGAGCATTCTCGAAGCGCTCGACTTCCGCCGCGCCATGCGGCAGGTCGAACATGAATTTGGCAAGAACGACTGGTGGTTCAAGGTCTGGGGCCCGGACAAGCTGGTGGACGAAGGCATTGGCCGCGCTGAGGACTGGATCATCCGCAGCGACAGCAAGAGCAAGAAGGCCGGCAGCAAGTGGCACGGTTTCGGCCAGCTGGCCGACGGCTTCAACATGCTCGACCCGATCAAGTCCACCATCGTCACGCCCGGCCTGAGCCTGGATGGCAAATTCGACAAGACCGGCATCCCGGCCTCCATCGTCACCAAGTACCTTGCCGAGCACGGCGTGGTGGTCGAGAAGACGGGTCTCTACAGCTTCTTCATCATGTTCACCATCGGCATCACCAAGGGCCGCTGGAACACGCTGCTGACAGCGCTGCAGCAGTTCAAGGACGACTACGAGAAGAACCAGCCCATGTGGCGCATCCTTCCCGAGTTCTGCCAGCAGCACAAGCGCTACGAGCGGATGGGCTTGCGCGACCTGTGCCAGCATGTGCACGAGATGTACGCCAAGTACGACATTGCCCGCCTGACGACCGAGATGTACCTGTCGGACCTCACGCCCGCCATGAAGCCTTCGGACGCCTACGCCCACATCGCGCACCGCACCACCGAGCGCGTGGAGATCGACCACCTTGAAGGCCGCATCACCGTGGGCCTGGTCACACCGTACCCGCCCGGCATTCCCTTGCTGATCCCGGGCGAGGTGTTCAACAAGAAGATCGTGGACTACCTCAAGTTCGCGCGCGAGTTCGCCAAGCTGTGCCCCGGGTTTGAAACCGATATCCACGGCTTGGTGGAAGTGGAAGACGAGAGCGGCCAGGTGCGCTACTACGCCGACTGCGTGGCCGCCAAGTTTGCAAAGCAGCCCAAGCCGCTTGCCACCGCAGAGAATCTGGTGCAGCTGGGCGACGACGGCCCCTACGGCCGCAACGTTTGACGGCGCCAGCGGCCTTGATGGTTACCTGAATAGTGGCCAAATCGGCTGCTAGCGCTTATTGGATAAGCGCTAACAGCTATTTATTTTATAGCAAACAGGGTATTTCCTGTCGGGACGAGGTCCTTGTACCTGCCCAGGGATACGCCGTTCGGGATGACCTGCCTAACCCTCGGGCGTCGGCCGTAGTGCGCATCAGGATGGGCACCAAGGCGTCTTTTTGCAGCCCACCGTCCCGCCGGGATGAAGAGCTTCAACCAGAACCTGGCCCCGTCGGGGGCTCATCGTGGCGTCCGTGGCAGCCGCATCGGCAGTGCGGGGTTCGATCGGAGGCAAAGACCGCCCGCATCCGTTGCGGCGGGCGCTTTCTGAGCGGATCTGACAAGCGTTTTCAAGAGAAACCTGTTTTTCAATCGACCGCGCCAGATCAATAAAATCAGTCTGGAGTCGTCCAGCTGTCACGACGCTCCGCCCTGCCCTGGAAAACACGCCATGCCCCTTAATTCCGACGTACGCATCCGCAGTGTGCGCCCGCTGATCACACCCGCCATCCTTGAAGACGAGCTGCCTCTGCCCGATAGCGACGCCAGCTTTGTACAGCAGGCCCGGCGCGCAGTGGGTGAGATCGTCACGGGCCAGGATGGCCGTCTGCTGGCCATCGTGGGCCCGTGCTCGGTGCACGACCCCGACGCGGCACGCGAATACGCGCGCAAGCTACAGCCCGTGGCGCAGCGCCTGTCCGAAGACTTGCTGGTGGTGATGCGCGTCTATTTTGAAAAGCCACGCACGGTGGTGGGCTGGAAAGGGCTCATCAACGACCCTGCGCTGGACGGTAGCTTCCAGATCAACCGCGGCCTGCGGCTGGCACGCCAGCTGCTGCTGGATATAACCGCCACCGGGCTGCCTATCGCCACCGAGTTTCTGGACACCACGCTGGGCCAGTACTACGCCGACCTGGTTTCCTGGGGTGCCATCGGTGCGCGCACCACCGAGAGCCAGATACACCGCGAGCTGGCCTCCGGCCTGTCCATGCCCGTGGGCTTCAAGAACCGCACCGATGGCGACCTGCAGGTGGCGGTAGACGCCATACGCTCAGCGCAGCACCCGCACGCTTTTCCGTCGCTCACCCACGAAGGCATGCCGGCCGTATTGACCACGACGGGCAATGAACACGCACACCTGGTCCTGCGCGGTGGCAGCAGCGGCCCGAACTACGAAGCCACCCACATCGCCCAAGCCCGGGAGTTGCTGCGCAAAGGCGGTGCACCCGAGGCGATATTGGTGGACTGCAGCCACGCCAACAGCAGCAAGCGGTTTGACCGCCAGCCCCTGGTGGCCGCCGACATTGCCGCGCAAGTGGCGGCAGGCCAGAAGGCGATCATTGGCGTCATGGTCGAAAGCCATCTGGTGGCGGGCAACCAGGGCGCCGTGGCGGGGCAGCCGCTGATGTACGGTCAAAGCATTACCGACGCATGCCTGGCCTTCGACGACACCGTTCCGGTGCTGGAAAACCTGGCCGCGGCCGTGCGCCAGCGCCGCATCGGCTAAGGCAGCACGAGGCCTTTTCATTGGGGCTATACCGCTGGGGACGCACGACGCAGCTTACTTGCGGGCGTAGATCTGGTCAAAAGCAGCACCATCGGCAAAGTGGTCCTTGGCCGCCTTGTCCCAGCCGCCAAAGGCCTTGTCGATGGTGAACAGGTTGATCCTGGGCAGCTGCTTGGCGTACTTGGCCTGGGCCTTGGCCGAGGTGGGGCGGTAGAAGTGCTTGCCGATGATGTCCTGGGCTTCTTCGGTGTAGAGGAATTTGAGGTATTCCTCGGCCACACCGCGCGTGCCTTTTTTGTCCACGTTCTTGTCCA
>JANJVG010000175.1 GCA_024710165.1 Burkholderiaceae bacterium | reverse complement strand
CGCCACGCCGCAGCTGACGGCGATGACTTCGGTCACCACGCCTTTTTCTTTCAGGCGCACGGCCTCTTCGACGGCGATTTCGTCAAAAGGGTTCATGCTCATCTTCACGTTGGCGATGTCCACACCCGTGCCGTCCGACTTGACGCGGACCTTCACGTTGTAGTCCACCACGCGCTTGACAGGGACCAAAACCTTCATTGCTGCGGCTCCTAGAGTTGATTAATTGACGTTACGTAAACCAAGGCATTTTATGTCGCACCACAACATCTTAACTATGCATATTCAGAAGGGGGTGTCGATAGAAAAGAACGGCCGTGCTATTCCTGAATTATAGGCCAGCCCGGAACCTGGGTGTTCTCCGCCGACACTCAGGCTCCAGAGCTTGTCGCATCGGCTACAGGGCGGGACCCGGTCAGGGGCGATGGTGCGCCAGTCACATGCAGCACGCGCTGCGGGAAGGGGATGTCAATGCCGTGTTCCCGGAGAGCCGTCAGGATGGCCAGGTTGATCTCGGAGCGAAGGCCCAGCAGGCCGTTTTCGGGGTCAGTGATCCAGAAGCCCACAGTGAATTCCAGGCCATCTGCGCCAAAGGCCGAGAGGGACACGCTGGGCGGTGGATCGGCCAGCACGCGGGGGCTGACCCGTGCTGCTTCGCCGAGCAGCCGCATGACGAGCTCCACATCGCTGTCATAGGCCACGCTCACCACGGTGGAGTGCCACACGCGCGGGTCTGCCAGCGAAAAATTCTCCACCCGGCTGGTGATGAGCATTTCGTTCGGCACGATGGATTCGCGTCCCACCCCGGAGCGAATCAGGGTGTAGCGGCCTGTGATGTCGGTGACACGACCCTCGAAACCGTCCACTTTGACGTTGTCGCCGATGCGCACACTGCGTTCGGCCAGGATCACGAAGCCGCTCACGTAATTGGCAGCAAGCTTTTGAAGGCCAAAACCGATACCGACACCGATGGCACCGCCCAGCACCGACAGCGCCGTGAGGTCTATGCCAACGGCCGACAGTGCCATGATCAGCCCGAGAAACAGCAGCAGCGCCCGAGTGGCGTTGCTCAGCGCCTTGCGCACCGACAGGCCGCTGCCGGTGGCTGAGCGCAACAACCGGGCCTCTATAGCCGAAGAAACCCACAATGCCACCAGCAGCACGGCACCGGCTGTCAGCGCGCCCTCGATCATGGTGCGCACCGACAGGATGGACCCTCCCACCTTCCATTGGATTTCATCGAGTTCGCGAAGGATGAGGGGCAGCAGTCCGGTCACCCACAGCACCATAGCCAGCCAGGCCAGCCAGGAAATGGTGCGTTCAATGGGACGTACCCAAGCTGCGCCCGGAAAAGCCACCTGCAGCACCTTGGCGCCAATGCGGATGATCACGAGCGAGACCAGTACGGGAATGGCAACCTTGAAGACGGCCAGTGGCACCCACTGCATCACTGCTGTGCGGGCTGCATAGCCCAGTGCAAGCAAGAACAGCGGGAAAAGCGCACCGTCAAACAGCTTTCGCCCAAACAAAATGGATGGGGCATCTGACAGATGCAGGCTGCGCCGCAGCAATGCGGCCAGCCCCCAAGCGAGTGCTACGCAGGCGGCGATTGCTCCCAGTTCGATCAGTACCGTGGGCTGCAGGAATGCAGCCAGCCAGGATCCGAAATCATTCAGCAACAGGGCATTGACGTCGCCAGCCATCAGTTCTTCCAGCCGGGCTTGCGTTTTTCGGCAAAGGCACGTGCACCCTCCTGGGCAGCCTCATCCATCATGTTGACGGCCATGGTCTGGCCTGCCAGCTGGTAGGCCGCATCCAGCCCCAGCTCGCGCTGGCGATACACCAGGGCTTTGCCCATGGCCACAGCCACCCGTGGTTTTTCAAGGATGGATTGCACGACTTTTTCCACTTCGGCGTCGAGCGCGTCCAAGGGCACCACTCGATTGACCAGGCCTTCCTGTTGTGCTGTGGCTGCATCGATGAAGTCACCGGTGAGTAGCATTTCCATGGCGCGTTTCGCGGGAACATTACGCACCAGCGGCACGCTGGGCGTGGAACAAAACAGGCCGTAATGGATGCCGCTGGTGGCAAAGCTGGCGTTGTCGGCCGCAACAGCCAGATCGCACTGCGCGACCAGCTGGCAGCCTGCCGCGGTAGCCATGCCATGCACCCGCGCAATCACGGGAACCGGCAGCTTGTGCAGCGTCAGCATCATGCGGCTGCATTGCGCAAAAAGTTGCTGGTACCAGGCCAGGTCCGGGTGTGCGGCCATGTCCTTGAGGTTGTGACCTGCACAAAAAGCCTTGCCGGCGCCAGCCAACACCACCACGCGCACGGTGTCATCGGTGGCCAGTGCATCCATGGCTCGCTGGAGCTCTGTGAGCATTTCAGCACCCAAAGCATTGAAGCGCGCCGGGTCGTTCAGGGTCAGGGTTACCACGCCGCGCGCATCGCGCTCGACCTGGAGCAGTCCATCAAAATCCGCCATGTCCATTGCTCCTTCCAATCTGGTGTGAGGCATGAAGCCCCGGAGTCCAGGCCCGCTGCCGCAGGGGCAAGGGCCTTTTTCTGCGACACAGGGGCCGTCAGAGCGAATCGATGAAGCTGCGCAGTTTGTCGCTTCGGCTGGGGTGCTTGAGCTTGCGCAGTGCCTTGGCTTCGATCTGGCGGATGCGCTCGCGCGTCACGTCAAACTGCTTGCCCACTTCTTCCAGGGTGTGGTCGGTGGACATTTCAATACCGAAGCGCATGCGCAGCACCTTGGCTTCGCGCGGCGTGAGGCCGTCGAGGATGTCCTTGACCACATCGCGCAGGCCGGCCTGCATGGCCGCTTCGATGGGGGCAGTGTTGGCACCGTCCTCGATGAAGTCGCCCAGGTGGCTGTCGTCGTCGTCGCCGATGGGGGTTTCCATCGAGATCGGCTCCTTGGCGATCTTCATGATCTTGCGGATCTTGTCCTCGGGGATCTCCATCTTCTCGGCCAGCACGGAGGCGTCGGGCTCGAAGCCGAACTCCTGCAGGTGCTGGCGCGAGATGCGGTTCATCTTGTTGATGGTCTCGATCATGTGCACCGGGATGCGGATGGTGCGCGCCTGGTCCGCAATGGAGCGGGTGATGGCCTGGCGGATCCACCAGGTGGCGTAGGTCGAGAACTTGTAGCCGCGGCGGTATTCGAACTTGTC
>JANJVG010000100.1 GCA_024710165.1 Burkholderiaceae bacterium | reverse complement strand
CGCCGCCATCGACATCAACCTCACCGGCCAGACCGAGGGGTTCACCATCGAGGGCAACAGCGGCGCCAACGTGCTCACCGGCGGCAGCGGTGACGACACCATCGATGGTGGCGCAGGGGCCGACACCCTGCGCGGCGGTGCGGGCAATGACCTCATCAAGGGTGCATCCAATGATGTCCTGATCGATGGCGGTGCCGGCTCGGCCGACGTGCTCGAAGTGGCCGCCTCCTTCACCCAGAGCGCAGATGCCAAGCTGCTGAACGTCGAGACGGTGCGCGCGCAGGCGGGCAGTGCGGCCATCGACATCAACCTCACCGGCCAGGCCGAAGGATTCACCATCGAGGGCAACGACGGCGCCAACGTGCTGACCGGCGGCAGCGGCAACGACGTCATTGCAGGGGGCAACGGCAACGACGTCATTGCTGGCGGCGGCGGTGTCGATACGCTCAGTGGGGGCGACGGCGATGACAGGTTTGTTCTGATGCCATCGTTGTCCAATGGTCTGCTGGGCACGCGCTACGAAGGGTATTTCAATGACGTTCTGTCATTCTTCGATGCGCCCATGGTGCAGCCAAATCCTTATTTCAGCTCCGAGCCTTTCGCTGCAGTCACGCCCTCTACGGCGGGCAGAGACTATGACGATACCTATTCCGCCCAATGGCAAGGGTACTTTGTGGCGTCAGTTTCGGGTTCCCATCAGTTTCAAACGGACAGCGACGATTCAAGCCTGCTTTGGATCGGGAATGCGTCCGAATCGCTCGATGCCTTGATCGGGAGGCGGAATTTTGCCAACCTCATGGTCGATAACCGCGGTGTACATCCTGCGCAAACCCGCTCTGGGTCCGTGACGCTGGAGGCTGGAAAAGCCTATCCGCTGTTGATGTACTTCGGCGAAAACGGGGGGGGAGACTTCATCAATCTGGCATTCAGACTGCCAGGGGGGTCTTGGCAGACGGACGGAACGGGCTATTTTTTCAACATGACGGACGTTGGTGAAACGATCAACGGAGGAGAGGGCAGCGACACGGTAGTATTGAGTGGCGCAGGCTTTTTTGACCTGTCCGACGATGCCATCGGCAGTGTCGAAGTGCTGGATCTGGCGCATGACGCCGACGGTCAGCCCGACGCATCGCTGCAAACCGTGCGCATGCATTCCAGCCAGGTGGCCGGTTTCAAAACCATCCTGGCAACATCGGGCGATGCCATCCGGCTCACCGGTGCCATGAATAGCACCATGCTCGACGGTGTGGCGGTGCAAGGCGAACTGACCCTTCAACTTGCCAATGTCTCGGGCAACGCCTTGACGTTGAAAGACGACGTGCTCCAGTCCACCGACCGTCTGCGGATCGACGGCTCGGACCTGACCGGCACCAACGTCCTGACCTTCGACGGATCGGCCGAGTCCAGTGCATCGATCACCGTGATTGGCAGTGCGGGGGGCGATACCATCATCGGGGGGGCTGGCGCCGACACCATCATCGGGGGGGGTGGGGGCGATGTGATCACCGGGGGGGCGGGTGCGGATGTGCTCTATGGCAACGATGCCACGTCCCAAAGTGACAATGCAGTGGACACCTTCGTTTATGGCGTGGTCGGCGAATCGACCTTTGCCGCCATGGATGAAATACACAACTTCACGGCGGGCGTGGGTGGCGATGTCCTCGACTTCCGCGGACTTCCTCCCGCCCAGAGCCATTGGCCATGGGTGTTCAGCAATGTCGGACTTGCAAGCGATTTTGAATCCTTGGTTATCTTGGTTCAGGCGCGGATGGCCTCTGACGCCTTCCCTGTGGTGGGTATGGTCGGCAGCGACACCTTTGTGTTTGTGGACCATGGCCACAACGAGTCGTGGGACGATGCCACCGACACCGTGATCAAACTGGTGGGCGTTCATTCTGCCGATCTGATCGTTGGCAGCAACATGCTGCACTCGTAGCCCGGGTAAGGGCAACGCCCGCACCCGGGGTCCGCACGACGATCGATAAACCAAGGCCCATGAAAAAGGGCGCGACCGCATTCCCCGGGTGCACTTGCGCTTACCCGGGCTACGAATGCGGTTGTAGTCCGCACCACAAACGCGGCCCGAAAGAAGACCATGGCCCTCCCCAAATCTCCCCGCTCTGGTGGCCCCCGAACGGCGGCAGGCCGCCAGGCCGTGGCCGGCAACGCGCTGCGCACCGGTGCCTACGCGGCACAGATCGTGTTGCCGGGCGAAGACCCGGCGCATTTTCAGGAGCTGGAGCAGCAGTTCCTGCACGACTTTGCGCCAGCCGACATCGCCGAAAGCGCGCTGGTGCACCAGCTGGCCGTCATCACCTGGAAAAAGCTGCGCCTCGACCGCATCGAGCACAGCCATTTTCTGGGGCTCATCCACCGCCCGTACCTCCAGCTGGAGCTCGAACCTGTGGCGCACCTGCTGCCACCCATCAACGCGCTCCAGTGGGTCAATGAAACGCGCCACCAAACGCTCGCCGAGCGCCAGGCCATTCTCCAGGCCTTGGGCCTGGCCGCCAGTCTGAGCGCGGTGCCCGCCGGTGGCTATCCGTCCGACACCCTGCACCGCATTGAGGTCGGTGCTCCCGTGCTACACCAGCACCTCCTGCTGCAGGCCGCCGAGTACGATGCTCCCATCCCTGAATCCGCCTGGCCCACCACCGAAGTGACCGATGCTGAATTCGGTGACGGCATTTTCCTCGCGCTCGCCTGCACTGGCTTTTGCCAGTTGTATGCCGGCTGGGAGTGGCTGCACCACCACGGGGAGACCGCCGAGCAGGCCCTGCGCCAGCTCCAGGAGCGGCGCATTCTCATCAGCATGCAGCAAAGCAACGTGGGCCGTATCCACGACGACCTCGACCGCGCTTTCCAGCGCACCCTGGGCGAACTGCGGCGCCAGCAAAACTGGCGCCGCGACCGAGCCACCATCACCATCGCCCCCTCCTCCAAATCAGACAAATTCTCATCCACGCCGTAGCCCGGGTAAGGGCAAAGCCCGCACCCGGGGGGCCGCACAGCGTCGGATCAATCAGTGCATAGGCGAAAGGGCCGGTCCTACCCCGTAGCCCGGGTAAGGGCAACGCCCGCACCCGGGGAATGCACAGCATCAAAACAACCGGTGCACATGCGAAAGGGCCGGTCCGCACGGCGTCGGTGCCCCGGGTGCCATGGAGCCAGGGCAGTGGCATCCCCGGGTGCGCTGCGCTTACCCGGGCTACACCGGGCTACACTTTCCCGCCCCCTGCAAGCCCTGGGTCAGAATCGGGGAACATGAAAACCCGATCACATCTGCTGCGCCGCACCTTGCCCGGGTTTTTTCTCCGCCTGAAATGACCAGCACGCCAACACCGTCTTGAAAGACTCCCATGAAGATGGATGTGACCTACCATCCCACCCAGGATCGGCTTCGCCTGTGCCTCAGAACAGAGCAGCAGCGTACCGACTGGTGGCTCACCCGGCGCCTTGCCTTGCGCTTGTTGCAGGCTTTGCTCAGCCGACTGCAGCAGGTGCCTCTGCCCACACTGAATCAGCCTTGGCTGCCCAGTCCCGGCACGCGCGAAATCGCGCAGGAGCATGCCATGTCGTTAGAGTTTGATGCACTCGTCGTGGACGACCCCGGCAGAGCACCTCCCGGCCAGACAGGACTGCTGGTGGAAACCGCTTCCCTCACTGTCAGCCCGACCGAAACCCGGCTCGAACTGGTGGCGGGCAAGAACAACGCCCGCTTGAACCTTACCCGCATGGAGTCCCATGCGCTGGCCGAGGCCCTGGCCCTCATGGCGCGCAAGGGCGAGTGGCTGACCGGACTGGAGTTGCCCGCGTGGCTCGGCCAAGTCAAGCCGACCCTGTAGCCCGGGTAAGGGCAACGCCCGCACCCGGGGTTCGCAAGGCGTCGGAACAACCGGTGCGCATGCGGAAGGGCCGGTTCGCACGGCGGTGGTGCACCCATGCCACTGAAAAGGCGAGGTTGCGTCCCTACAAGGCGGGCGATAACCCGTAGCCCGGGTAAGGGCCGCGCCCGCACCCGGGGTTCGCAAGGCGTCGGAACAACCGGCGCGCATGCGGAAGGGCCGGTTCGCACGGCGGTGGTGCACCCATGCCACCGAAAAGGCGAGGTTGCGTCCCTACAAGGCGGGCGATAACCCGTAGCCCGGGTAAGGGCCGCGCCCGCACCCGGGGTTCGCATTGGCGCCGAAGAGCCCGGTGTGCAGGCGATAATGCCCAAGCTGCCCCGTTTGGGGCTTGTTTTTTTATTTTTCCATCAGGAGACCCCATGGCCCAGCCCGAAAATATCACCATCAATGGCACCACCTATGCCTTTTCCAGCCTGAGCGATGCGGCGCGTGGCCATGTGGCCAGCATCCAGGCCGTCGATGCCGAAATCGCCCGCCTGCAGTTGCAGATGGGTATTGCCCAGACGGCACGCAATGCCTACGTGGGCGCCCTGGCGGCCGCCTTGCCTGCCAACGCCGAGGCGCCTGCCGTTGCACCCACGGCCTGACCTCCGCACCGCTCTGCTGCCGGCGCCGCTTGTCCAGACTGGCACGCTGGTTCGGCCATGAATCAGTTCAAGCGCATCATCACTGAATAAGTCGAAATGCGGGCGCACATTCACATGGCGGGCTACGCTGTCTGATGGCGAGTCGGTGCAGCCCTGGTTTGCGCAGCACTTGCGGCAGCGTATGGCCGCCTGTGCTGCCACAGTGGTTTCAGGCGGAGGCCTGAGTTTATCCAAGGCCTGGATCACTCGTGCCGCCGGCAGGTGGGTGTCGATCTGGCAGGCCTTCGCGGTGGCCATTCGTCGATGACGTTGCCGTGCCTGAACCGCCGACCTGGCCGCAACGCATTGGACATGAAGTCGCAGCTCGCAGTACACGTGCCACTGCACCGCCTTGTCCCAGGGCTTGTCTTGGGTTGCGGGCACTGTCGTACAGCAGGCCCAGGCCGTGGCGGGGGCGAGCACCTATGTGTATCAGAGATATTGAGCCTGCGCAAAAACAGGGGCAAATCGCTCGACTATAGAGGGCCGGATTTTTCACATGAAGGCGGGGTCCACCTGCCAGTCGACTCGTCATTCAAGGTCATGCGATCAGCACGGTGGAAGGCAGCAGTCGACGAGGATGGTTGCCAAAATTGGGGGCAACCTCAGTCATGCCCTCCAGGTGTGAATCAATTCACACTGATGCAGCAACAAAGACAGCAAATGTCACGTTTGCCCTATCCAGGTACTCTATAGTTTGACGAGCCAATCAAGCGCAAACAAGTGTGCCCGGAACCGCATCCAGACCAGCCTTTTTCTCGCGGAAACCTGAGTGCCGCTCGTGATGACAACAACGGCATTGGAATCAAAAAAACTCCATTTCACCCAGAAATTCACCATGTCCTATTTTTTGCCGGTTACCAACCTCATCGTCAATGAAACCAGTGGCTACGCCGAGTTTGTCGTGCGCCTGAGCGCACCGGGCAGCAGCACCATCACGGTCAACTATGACACCAGCGACCGCACGGCCGATGCCTATTCGAGCAACGACTACTCCTCCACCTATGGCACGCTGAGCTTTGCGCCCGGCGTCACCACGCAGACCGTGCGCGTGCCCATCACCAATGATGTGACGGCAGAGAACACCGAGTCGTTTGTCCTGCGACTTTCGGGAGCCAAGGATGCCTCGGGCACGGCCGTGGCCATTGCCAACAATGTCGCCACCGCCATCATCATCGACAACGACACCCCAGTGTCCGACACCAACAGCAACGGCACCATCGACAGCAGCGAGAAGGCCGCCCTGTCGGTGCGCGATGTGGTGGTCGATGAAAAAGCCGGAGTCGCCACGTTCGACCTGATCCTGAGCAAAGCCGCCTCCAGCGCTTTCAGCGTGGCCTACAGCACCGTCGATGGCTCGACCACCGCCGGGTCCGACTACACCGCTGCCAGCGGCAGCGTCACCTTTGCTGCAGGCCAGACCAGCCAGCGCGTGAGCATCAACATCATTGACGATCTCACCGCCGAGGGCAGTGAATACTTCCACCTGGTTCTGGGCGCCATCACCGGCACCTCGGAGGTGCTGGTGGCCGACGGGGTGGGCACCGCCTTCATCGGCGGCAATGACCAGGCAGCCGTGGCCCTGCCCACCATCAGCAGCGGCGACATCGTCGTCAACGAGGCCGATGGCTACGCCGAGTTTGTCGTGCGCCTGAGCGCACCGGGCAGCAGCACCATCACGGTCAACTATGACACCAGTGACCGCACGGCCGATGCCTATTCGAGCAACGACTACTCCTCCACCTATGGCACGCTGAGCTTTGCGCCCGGCGTCACCACGCAGACCGTGCGCGTGCCGATCAGAAATGATGTCATCGCAGAAAACACCGAGTCGTTTGAACTAAGGCTCTCGGGCGCCAAAAATGCCGCGGGCACTGCCGTGCCCATTGTGAACAGCGTCGCCACGGCCACCATCATTGACGATGACAATGGTTTTGAGATTCTGAATTACGGCCTGGGTGACGATGTTTACACCATCACAAACAGCAACCAGTACATTGTGGAAACGCCCGATGGGGGCTTCGACTGGATTGAGAGTTCTATCAATTACAGCCTGGCCGATACCGATGGCCCAGGCATGTATGGTTCTTTTGTGGAAAACCTGGCCTTGACTGGCTCTGCCGGTACCGGAACCGGGAATGCACTGTCCAACATTCTGGTCGGAAATGCGTACAACAACCAGCTCCATGGCATGGACGGCGACGACATGCTTGCCGGTGGTGCCGGAAACGACGACCTCAACGGCGGCCCGGGCATTGATGCTGCCTACTATTTAGGCAACGCTGCACAGTACAGCGTTCGCTTCGACCGCGCCACAGGCACGGCTTTGGTGAGTGATTCACAGATCCAGCGCGATGGTGCCGATACATTGAATGGCATTGAGCGGATTGCGTTTGCTGACCTGTCGCTCAACTTGTCTGTCCGGGGCGTGGCCAGCACGATTCCGCAGGCTAGCCTCGATCGTATTGCTGAACTCTATGTGGCCTTCTTCAACCGTATGCCCGATGGTGATGGCATGCAGTTCTGGATTGAAACGTTCAAGTCGGGCCAATCCATCAACCAGATCGCCGAGGCTTTCTACAACGCAGGCGTTTACTTCTCCGACATTACAGGCTACCGGGCCGACATGACAAACGACGATTTCATCCATATCGTTTACCGCAATGTGCTCGGCCGGCCTGAAGGAGCCGATGCCGGTGGATTGAGTTTCTGGCGTGCCGAACTGGCGAGCGGCCGTTCGTCAAAGGGTGCTCTGGTGTCATCCATCCTGGATGCAGCCCATGGCGCAACGTTCAGCGACCCTGCCAACCCCTACCATTGGGTGCAGAAACTGCTGGACAACAAACTTGAAGTGGCCCGGCAAGTCTCGGTGGAGTGGGGAGTCAATTACAACTCTTCGCAAGACTCCATTTCCAAGGGCATGGCGATAGCGGCAGCCATTACCCCCGATGACACCTCCGCCGCTATTGCACTGGTGGGGGTTGTCGATGCCGTCATGATGTGACCAGGCGTCCCGATCAGATCCGTCCACACGTTCGGTCCCCGGCCGCGCCAGCCTTGGCGCGGCCACGGTCTGTCCGCACGGTGATGTGAGGCGGAGGGCGCAAGAGGCCCCCGCTTCCGCAGGCGCTTCGGTAGGGAGGCCTTGATGGTCACGCTCCTTGGGGGCTGCGTGCCGGTTGTTGCACCGAATGCACGGTAAAAAATTCATATAGGAATGCGCCCCGGGGCGTTAGAATTCGCTTCCTATATGAATTTGGTTCTGCGCCTTCCCCTCCATGCCTCGCCAGAGCAGCAAGCCCGGCTGCGCGCATTGCAGGTGGCGTTTGCGCAGGTGTGCAATGCGCTGGCGCCGCTGGTGCAGCAAACGCGGGTGTGGAACCGGGTGGCCTTGCACCACCTGGCGTACCGGCAGTTGCGTGAGCGCTTCCCGGCGCTCGGGTCGCAGATGGTCTGCAATGCCATTTATTCCGTCTCGCGCACCTGCCGTACGGTGTACCAGCACCCGTCCAGCCCGTTCAATCTGACGCGCCTGGGTGAGCGGCCTTTGCCGCTGCTGCGTTTTGCCGATAGCTGCCCCGTGTATTTCGACCGGCATACGCTCAGCCTCAAGGCTGGGCAGATGTCGATGTTCACGCTCGATGGCCGCATGCGCTTTCAGCTGGCCCTGCGGCCCGAGGACGAGGCCGCCTTTCACACCCGCAAATTGCGCGAAATCGTGCTTTCGCGGCGCAGCGATGGTGTGTACGAGCTGGCCTTCTGGCTGGTGTCGATGGCGGACGAGGCGGCTCGGCCGGGCGGTAGCGGTCCCGGTACCGACGGGCAGGAGCAGGGCGAAATTCCCGAATATGTAATGGTGGAAGAAACGGCATGAGTCAACAAAAACCCCCTTCGGAACTGCGCCAGGCGCTGACCACCCTGCGGCCCTATTTTGTGCGTGCGAGCTGGTTCAGCCTGGTGGGGAGCCTGCTCTTGCTGGCGCCCACAGGCTACATGCTGGAGGTCTACGACCGGGTGGTGAACAGCCGCAGCCACATGACGCTGTTCATGCTCACGGTGCTGGTGCTGGGCGTTTACGCCGTCATGGAGGTGCTCGACTGGTCGCGCAACGAGATTCTGCGGGGCGCGGGCCGGGCTCTCGACCAGCAGCTCTCGGGCCGGATGTTCGATGTGATCTTCGAAGCCAACCTGCGGCGCGTCCCGGGCGGCACCGCCCAGTCCATGAGCGATTTCCGGACGGTGCGCGATTTTCTGCATGCGCCGGTGCTGGTGGCGATGATGGAAGCGCCGGTTGCGCTGGTGTTCATGGTGCTGATTTTTGCCATCAGCCCGGTGCTGGGCTGGTCGGCGGTGGCCGGGGCCGTGGTGCAGACCGCAGTAGCCTGGCTCAATGAGCGCGGCAGCCAGCCGCCGCTGGCCGAGGCCAGCCGCACCTCCATTGCCGCGCAGCAGTACGCCGATGGCTCGCTGCGCAATGCCGAAGTGATCGAGTCCATGGGCATGCTGCGCAATATCCACCGTCTGTGGATGGACAAGCAGCGCGAGTTTCTCAAGCTGCAGGCGCAGGCCTCGGATGTGGCGGGTGTGTTCCAGGCCATCTCCAAGTTCGTGCAGCAGGTGATGAGTTCGCTGCTGCTGGGGCTGGGTGCCTGGCTGTTGCTGCGCAACGAGCTCAACGGGGGTGCGGGCATGATGATCATCGCCTCGGTGCTGGGGGGGCGCATGCTGGCGCCGCTGGTGCAGATTGTGTCGCAGTGGCGTGCCGTGGTGGGCGTGCGGGTGGCCTGGGCCCGGCTGGAGCAGTTGCTCCGGCAAATTCCCAAGCGCCCGCCCGCCATGGAGCTGCCGCCGCCCAAAGGCGCGCTGGTGGTCGAGGGGGTCACCGCGGGCGCTCCGGGGTCGCCGGCGGCCATTGTGCGCGGCATACAGTTTGCCGTGCAGCCGGGCCAGGTGCTGGCGGTGGTGGGGCCGTCGGCCTCGGGCAAGACCACGCTGGCGCGCCTGCTCACCGGCCTGTGGCCGGCCGCTGTGGGCAAGGTGCGCCTTGATGGGGTGGATGTGTTCATCTGGGACAAAGCCGAGCTCGGCCCCCATGTGGGCTACCTGCCCCAGGGCGTGGAGCTGTTCGAGGGAACGCTGGCCGAAAACATTGCCCGCTTCGGGCCGGTGGACCGCGCCCGGGTCGAGGAGGCGGCCAAGCTGGTGGGCCTGCACGAATACATTGTGTCGCTACCGCAGGGCTACGACAGCCCCGTGGGGCGCGACGGCGCCATGCTCTCGGGTGGGCAGCGCCAGCGTGCGGCCCTGGCGCGTGCGCTGTATGGCAACCCGGTGTTTGTGGTGCTCGACGAGCCCAATTCCAGCCTGGACGAGGAGGGCGATGCGGCACTGGCCGCTGCCATCTCCGCCCTCAAGGCACGCGGCACCACCTTTGTGGTCATGACGCACCGCACCAGCGTGCTGGCCGTGGCCGACCTGATGCTGGTGATGCGCGATGGCGCCCAGCAGGGCTTCGGCCCGCGTGATGAGGTGCTGGCCGCCCTGACCAAGGCGGCTCAGGAGGCGGCTCAGGCCCGCCAGGCGCCCCCGGCCGGCGTGTTGGCGCCTGCGGCGGCATGACGGCGTGGTTTTGACACGGAACACTATGACCCAATCCAAGTTTTTCGAACGCAGCGACCTGACCCGCACGCTCTGGGGCTTCCGCCGCGAGTTTTTCCTGGTGGGGCTCTTCAGCATGGTGGCCAACCTGCTCATGCTGACGCCCACCCTCTACATGCTGCAGGTCTACGACCGGGTGCTGCTCAGCGGCAGCGAGCTGACCTTGCTCGCCGTCTCGCTGGTGACTTTGTTCCTGCTGGGCGTGATGGCGTTTTCCGAGTGGACGCGCTCACGCCTGCTGGTGCGTGCGGGCGTGCGCCTGGACGAGTTGCTGGGCACCAAGGTGTTCAATGCCAGCTTCGAGGCCTATCTGGCCCAGTCTGGCCACAACCCCTCGCGGGCCTTTGCCGACCTGACCGAGCTGCGCCAGTTCATGACGGGCAATGGCGTGTTCGCCTTTTTCGACGCGCCCTGGACGCCCATCTACATCGGCGTGTTGTTCCTGCTGCACCCCTGGCTGGGGGTGGCGGCGATCTTTTTCACCCTCGTGCAGATGGCCCTGGCCTGGTTCGGGCACCGCCACACCATCGCGCCGCAGGTGGCGGCCAGCAAGGCGCAGGCCGATGTGAATGCCTACTTGCAGGGCAAGCTGCGCAATGCCGAGGTACTCGAATCCATGGGCATGGTGGGCAACCTGCGTGGGCATTGGTCGGCGCGCAACGACAAGGCGCTGGTGGATGGCCACGCCGCGCAGGGCATCTCCGGGCGTGTGATGGCCCTGAGCAAGTTCATCCGCTACACGCAGCAGTCGCTGTCGCTGGGCATTGGCGCCTTGCTGGTCATCGACGGCCAGATGACGCCGGGCGCCATGATCGCCGGCAATGTGCTGATGACGCGCGCCCTGGCCCCTATCGACCAGCTGGTCGGCTCCTGGCGCGGCTTCATCGGCGCGCGCGAAGCCTTTGCGCGCCTGGAGGCCTTGCTGCAGGCGCACCCCGAGCGCGATCCGGCCCTCACCCGCGTTCCGCCCACCGGGGCCCTGGCCCTGCGGGAGGTGGTGGCCACCGCGGCCGGCCGCCAGGAGCCGATTCTCAAGGGCATCGATCTGGAGATTCCGGCAGGCACTGTCACGGTGGTGCTTGGGCCCTCGGGTTCGGGCAAGTCCACGCTGGCGCGCGTCATCATGGGCATCTGGCCCGAGGTGTCGGGCGAGGTGTTGCTCGATGAGCGTCCCATCCAGGGCTGGAACCGCACCGAGCTCGGGCCGCACCTGGGCTATTTGCCGCAGGATATCGAGCTCTTCGAGGGTTCGATTGCCGAAAACATCGGCCGTTTCACCGAGCTGGATTCGCCCAAAATCATCGCCGCCGCAGAATCGGCCGGCCTGCACGAGATGATTCTGCGCTTTCCCAAGGGCTACGACACCTCCATCGGCGAGGCGGGCAACCTGCTCTCGGGCGGGCAGCGCCAGCGCATCGGGCTCGCGCGGGCCATCTACGGCGACCCGGCCCTGGTGGTGCTGGACGAGCCCAATGCCAACCTCGACGACGCTGGCGAGGCCGCGTTGCTCAAGACCGTGCGCGAGCTCAAGGCCAAGGGCAAGACCGTGTTCCTCATCAGTCACCGCCCGGGCGTGGTGGCCGTGGCCGACCGGTTGCTGGTGCTGCGGGACGGACGGGTCCATGCCGAGGGGCCGCGCGATGTGGTTTTGGCGTCCCTGCAGGCTGCCCGCCCCCCAGCGCCTGCGCAGTCTCCCGATGCGGGCGCGGCAACGCCGCCGTTGCCTGCGGCCGTGTAGGCCCCGTTTTTGATTCCCCGATTTCCCCCTTTACTAGCCGAGATTGTCATGGCCATTCAAGACGTTTACCCCAAGCAGCCCGGCCCCGCCGATACCGGCGGTGCGCCGGCGGCCCCTGCTGCGGCCCCCGAGGCTCCTTCCCTCTCCGACACCGGGCGCCCGGCCCGTATCGGCCTGTGGGCACTGGGGCTGGGTTTTGGCGGCTTTCTGCTGTGGGCGGCCCTGGCACCGCTGGACGAGGGCGTGCCCAGCCAGGGGATGGTGGCCATCGATACCAAGCGCAAGGCGGTGCAGCACCTCTCGGGCGGCATCATCAAGGAAGTGCTGGTGCGCGAGGGCCAGGTGGTGCAGGAAGGCGAAGTGGTGATCCGCCTGGACGAGGCCGTGGCACGTGCCAACTTCGAGGCGGTGCGCCAGCGCTACCTGGGCTTGCGTGCCATGCAGGGCCGGCTGTTGGCCGAGCAGCGCCGTGCCAATGCGGTCAGTTTCCACCCCGACCTCAAGGCCGCGCAATCCGACCCGCTGATCCGCCAGCAAATGGTCACCCAGGAGCAGCTGTTCCGGGCGCGACAGGAAGCGCTGCGCGCCGATCTGCAGAGTATCGAGGAGAGCGTGCAAGGCCTGCAGGCGCAATTGACGGCGTACGAAACCATGCTGGTCAGCCGCCGCAGCCAGCTGGCGCTGCTCGAAGAGGAGCTGTCCAATACCCGCGGCATGGTTAAGGAAGGCTATGCGCCGCGCAACCGCCAGCTGGAACTCGAGCGCATGGTGGCCGACTCCAACGCCTCCATTGCCGACCTGATCGGCAACACCGTTCGTGCGCGCCGCTCCATCGGCGAGCTGCGCCAGCGCGTCATCGTGCGCCAGCAGGAGTACCGCAAGGAGGTCGAGGCCCAGCTGGCCGAGGTGACGCGCGAGGTGCTGGGCGATGCCGAAAAATTTGTCGCTGTCAAGGCCGACATGGAGCGCCTCGAAATCAAGGCCCCGGTGGCGGGGCAGGTGGTCGGGCTGGCGGTGCAGACCGTCGGCGGAGTGATCCAGCCCGGACAGAAGCTGATGGACGTGGTGCCAGTCGACCAGGCGTTGCTGCTGGAGGCGCAGGTCGCGCCCAACCTGATCGACAAGGTGCATGCTGGCCTGCCGGTCGACATCCGCTTCTCGTCCTTCGCGCATTCTCCGCAGCTGGTGGTGCAGGGCAAGGTGGTGTCCGTGTCGGGGGACCTGCTCTCCGATCCGCAAAACCCGCAAATTTCCTACTACCTGGCCCGCGTGGGTGTCACCCCCGAAGGCGTCAAGACCCTGGGGGCCCGCCAGATGCAGCCTGGCATGCCGGCCGAAATCATCATCAAGACCGGCGAGCGCTCCATGCTGACCTATCTGCTGCACCCGCTGACCAAGCGCCTGGCAGCGTCCATGAAAGAGGAGTGAGACGATGACAACCGGTGCACTTTTCGGTAAGGGTTCCACGGCATGGCGACGGCTCGCCCTGGGCGGGGTGCTGTCGGGGCTGGCAGCGGCGCTGCCTGCCTGGTCGCTGGATCTGGGCCAGGCCTACCAGGCGGCGGCCGAGAACGATGCGTCCATCCGGGCGTCTCGATCGGCGGCCATGGCCACCCGCGAGCGCCTGCCGCAGGCGCGCGCGCAGCAGCGGCCCAATGTGGCGCTGAGCATGGCGCGCAACCACAACGACCTGACCAGCCAGACCCAGAATCTGCTGGGTCAGCCCGTCACCAACCAGAACAACTACTACAGCGGCAGCCAGACCCTGTCGGTGCGTCAGCCGCTCTACCGGCCCTACGTGGGGGCGTTGGTGCGCCAGGCACAGGCGCAGGTCGAGGATGCCGATGCCACCCTTGAGCGGGACGAGCAGGCCCTGGTGACGCGTGTGGCCGAGGCCTATTTCGATGCCCTGCTGGCTGGCGACCAGTTGACCTTGGTCGGTGCCCAGAAGGCCACGTACACCACCCAGCTCGACGCGGCGCGCATGGGCTTTGCGGCGGGTTCAGGCACGCGCACCGATGTGGACGAAGCCCAGGCGCGGCTCGACTTGACCCTGGCACAGGAACTGGAAGCACAGCAGAACGTCGAGTTCACCCGCCGGCGCCTGGAGGTGCTCACGGGCCAGCCAGTGAACCAGTTGGCTGCCCTGGACGTGGCACGTTTCGTTCCCGGCGCACCGGTCCCCGACAGCCTGGAGGCGTGGATCGAGCGCGCCGAGCAGGCCAGCCCAGAACTGGTGTCCCTGCGGGCCCAGGTGGAGTCCGCCCGCCTGGAAATCGACAAGGCCCAGTCCGGCCACAAGCCCACGCTGGACCTGGTGGCGCAGTGGTCACGTACCAACAGCGACAGCGTGACGAGTGTGAATTCACGCTACGACAACAAGACGCTGGGCCTGCAATTGCAGGTGCCCTTGTACGCGGGGGGGCAGGTCAGCTCGTCGATTCGCCAGGCGGTGGCCCTGCACGAGCGCGCGCGGGAGATGCTGGAGGCGGCACGCCGCGACTTGGGGGTGCGCGTGCACCGCGAGTTTCGTGGCATGACGGAAGGGGTCCTGCGGGTGGGCGCCCTGGAACAGGCGGTGCGCTCCGCCGAGCAGGCCGTCCTCTCCAACCGCCAGTCCTTCCGGGCCGGGATGCGCACCACACTGGATGTGCTCAATGCCGAGCAGCAAAAAACCCTGGCCCTGCGCGATCTGGCCCAGGCGCGCTATCTGTATCTTGTGTCCCGGCTGCGCCTGAAGTCGCTCGCCGGTGAAGACCGCACGGCCATCGTGGCCGAAATCAACGCCTGGCTGGTGCCGTGAGGGCAGGGCCAGGGTGCACATTCGGGGGGCCTCCAGGGGCTGCCGCCGGCCTGTGCGATTGGTTACGTAGCGCTCCCGTGAGCGCGGCTATCTTCGGTGCCCCATGAGCTGGATGGTTTTGGTGGCTTTTCTGGTGGCAGCGCTGGCGGCTGGGGGTATCGTGCGCTGGATGCGCAGCCATGCGGTCCATTACCGTAACGGCCTGCCCCAACGCTTTCACCATGGCGATGTGCCGCGCCTGGGCGGGGTGGCCGTGCTGCTGGGCACGGTACTGGCCTGGGGGCTGGGCATGGCGCAGGCCGCTCTGGGCGATGCAGGTTCGCTGCAGCTGGGCGGCTGGGTGCTGCTGTGGCTGCTGGTGCTGCTCCCTTCGGCCGTGGGCGGCATCGCCGAGGACCTGACGCAGCGCCTGAGCGTGCGCTACCGTCTGGGCCTGACGGCGGCCTCGGGTGTGCTGGCGGTGCTGCTGCTGGGCCTGCAGGTGCCGCGCCTGGATTTGGCCTGGCTTGACCCGTTCTGGAGGGCAGCGCCCTGGATCGGCATTTCCATCGCCCTGCTGGCCGTGGCAGGCTTGCCCCATGCTTTCAATATCATCGACGGCTACAACGGCCTGGCCGGCATGGTGGCGCTCATTGTGTGCCTGGCCCTGGCCCATGTGGCGCTGCAGGTGGGCGACCGGGCGCTGGCAGCGTTGCTGGTGTCCACAGCGGCAGCCACGGGCGGGTTCTTGCTGTGGAATTACCCGCGCGGCATGCTGTTTGCAGGGGATGGCGGCGCCTACATCTGGGGGGTGGTGATTGCCCTGGCCAGCGTGTCGCTGGTGCAGCGCAATGGGCTGGTGTCGCCCTGGTTTCCGTTGCTGCTGCTGATTTACCCGGTGTGGGAGACGGTGTTCTCCATCTACCGCAAGCTGGCGCGTGGCGTTTCTCCGGGCGTGGCCGATGCGCTGCATTTCCACCAGCTGATCTACCGGCGCATTGTGCGCAGCGTGTTCCACGATGACGAGTCGCGCCGCATGCTGATGCGCAACAACCGCACCTCTCCCTATTTGTGGGGTTTCACGCTGCTCACCGTGGTGCCGGCGGTGCTGTTCTGGAATAACACCCCGGTGCTGATGGGGTTTTGTGCGCTGTTCGTGGTGACCTACGTGCTGGCGTACCTGGCCATTGTGCGTTTCAAGGTGCCATCCTGGCTGCGGCACTGAGCAGTTTGAAGCCTTTTGGTTCTCCAGCCTTTGTCCTGTAAGGGCTGGCAGCTATGAAAAAATGAGCTATCGGGCCAGGGTGACCCAGGCCTGCGTGAGCCTGCGCGTCAGGTCTTGCGGCTGGCGAACCAGGGCGTAGCCGTTGCTGCCGAACAGCAGGGGCAGGTAGTCGTGGGCTTCGTGGTCGATGGTGACGCAGAACGGCGTGAGCCCGGCATCGCGCGCTTCCTGGATGGCGTGGCGCGTGTCTTCCAGGCCGTAGCGGCCTTCGTAGATGTCGAGGTCGTTGGGTTTGCCGTCGGTCAGTACCAGCAGCAGGCGCTGGCGCTCGGGCCGGGCGGCCAGGCGCCGGGTGGCGTCGCGCACGGCGGCGCCCATGCGGGTGTAGAAGCCTGGTTTCAGGGCGCCCACGCGGGCGCGCACCGGTTCGCCCCAGCGCTCCCCAAAGCCCTTGATGTGCTGGATGCGCACATGCTGGCGCCGCACGGAGCTGAAGCCCAGCATCTCGAACGCGTCGCCCGTGCCCGACAGCGCTTCGCCAAACACATAGAGCGCCTCGCGGATGACGTCGATCACGCGGGCGTCCGAGGTGGCGTAGGCATCGGTCGACAGTGACAGGTCGGCCAGCAGCAAGGTGGCCATGCTGCGCTCGCCGCGTTCGCGCCGGGTGTAGACGGGCGGGGCGTCGCTGTGCGGCACGTCCCCGCGGGCTTCGCTCTGAAAGCGCACCCAGGCGTCCAGGTCGAGTTCGTCGCCGCTTTGCTGTGCCTTGAGGCAACGGGGCGCGGCGCGCAGCACCTCCAGGCGCCGGCGCACACGGCGGGCCGTGGCGCGCAGGTGGGGTGGCGGCACAAAGGGGGCCTGTGGCTGGGTGACGAGGCATTGCACGGCGCAGTGCTCGGGCAGGAGCGCCTGGCGCCGCCAGTCCCATTCGGGGGTTTTGCGGCCGGGGCCGAGCGGCTGGTCGTCGGCGCTGGCGCTGGGCAGGTCGAGGTCGAACTTGACCCGCGAGGCCGTGGTTTGCTGGCCGCGCGCCAGGGTGAGCGTGTCCATGTCGTCGGCGGCGGCGTGGGCGTTGGGATCGGGCTCGTCGTCGGTGCCGCGCGCCAGGCGCACAAATTCGCTCCAGGTGGTGACGGACTCGGTTTTGGGCGCCACCAGCAGGGTGTTGCGCTCGTCGCCGGTGTCGGCGCGCCGGGCGCGGCGCCGGCGGCGGCTGGCCTCGCTGGGCGTGCTGGGGTCGGCTTCGGTGTCGGGGTCCGGGCCGGTGCCCGGGCTGGCGGCATGGGCGGCGCTGCCGTCTGCCGCCACAGGGGCTTCGGGCGCATCGGCGGCCAGCCATAGCCATACGGGCGCGACCTGGCCCGGCTGCACAAACAGGGCGCCATGGTCCTGTCCCTGCAGCGCCGCCTTCACGGCGGCTTCGAAGGGCATGGCGGCGGCACGCAGGCTGGCCAGGGGGGGGCGCTGGGCCAGGTGGGCTTGCACCAGCGCCGCGTGGCGGCTGCGCAGCCCGGCAAAGCGTTGCAGCGCGCGGCTGCTGGCGGCGCGGTTGTCGGCAATCCAGTCGCCCGTGGGTTCGAACACCGAGGCCAGCGCCGCCAGCCAAAGGTATAGGTCGTGGTTGAGCTGGCGCTCGCCAAACACGGCAATCTCGGGGGGCAGTGCCAGCACTTCGGGGTCCAGGCGGCTTTGGGCGCTGCGCTGGTTGCTGCCGGCCACACGCTCGATCCAGCGGCGCGCGCCGCCGTGGCGCGAGGCTGCGGCTGGCGCCACACGCACCGCGGGGTCGCCGCCGCCGGCGCGGTAGAGCAGGGCGATGCTGCGCTGCACGTCAGTCAGCTGCACCCGCGCCGGGTTGGGCGCAGTGGCGGCCATGCGGGTGATGGCCTTGTGCCACCACTGTCCTACCCATTCTTCCATCAGTGATTTTCCTCGCGCTTGTGGCGCATGGTTTCGCGCACGGCGTCCAGGCCCACCTTCCATTCCAGGGTGGGAGTGCGGCCCTGGTGGGTTTGTGTGGCGTCGCAGGCGCTCAGGCACTGGCCGCACTGCACACAGGCGAACATCATTCGTTTGATGTTGCGCGGGGTCAGGCGCATGGGGCAGGCATGGTCGCAGGCGCTGCCGCTCGGGAGCGGTGGGCGCGCGGCGGCTGCTGCCTCGGGTGGCGCCATCGCCCCGGGGGAGCTGCGCAGGGTGCTGCGGGGCGGCATCACCTCGCAGGTTTTGCATTCGCGGGCGCGGCTGCGGTTGAACGACACCACCATGGCCTTGGGGTTGGCCATCCAGGCCAGGCTCTGGAACAGGCCCACAGCGCAGCCAAAGCGGCAGAACAGGTGCCGCGCCAGGGTGAATTCGAGTGTGAAGACCAGTGTGCCAATGCCCAGAAAGCGCGCCTGGTTGGGCGTCAGCGTGCCTTGTACCAGGTTGCCCCACACCATGGCGGGCGGCAGCAGGTAGGTCAGCAGGGTGATGGCCCACAGAAAGCCAAACACCAGGCAGGCGGTCAGAAAGACGGGCCACCAGCGTTTGTCGGCACTGCGGCCGGGGCGGGGGGTGACAGATTTGTCCCACACGCTGAGCTTGCCGGTGGCGCGGTGCAGCAGGTCGTTGAGCAGTTCGACCAGCGAGAAATGCGGGCACAGCCAACCGCAATAGAGGCGGCCATAGTGGTAAGCCACCGCAAGAAAACCGAAGACAAGCGCCAGTACGGGCAGGATGCCGCGCCAGACAATCGACCAGGCGGTCTGGGCCGCCGTGGCTTCGCCGCGTACAAAGGCGTCAATGCCCAGCGACCAGCGAAAACCGAGCACCCAGAGCTGGGTTTCGGTCAGGTCAAAGCGCAGCAGATTGAGTGCCGGCGCAACCAGAAAGACGGCAAAAAACGACAGCTGCAGCCACCGGCGTCGGCGCTGCAGCACCTGGGTGGGCGCCAGGGGTTGGGAGGGCGATGCCGCCCCGGTGCCGCACTGTGTGGCACGGGAGCAGCCGGAGCAATCAGTGCCCATCGCCCACCACGGCGCGCACGACTTCATCGAGCGCGCGCAGGGTTTCGTGGTCGTCGCTCAGTGCGTCGACCACCGCAGCGCGGCAGGCGCCCTGCAAGGACAGCCCCGAGGCCACCAGGCGCGCTGCCATGACCAGCAGACGGGTGCTGGCGGTTTCTTCGAGGTCGTGGTCGGTCAGGCGGCGCAGCGCCTGCGCCAGCTGCACGAGGCGCGCGGCCAGCTCGGGCGTGGCGCGGCCTTCGCGCTCCAGGATGGCGCGCTCGACGGCGGGTTCAGGGTAGTCCAGTGTCAGCGCCGTGAAACGCTGGCGGGTGCTGGGCTTGAGGCCCTTGAGCAGGTTCTGGTAGCCGGGGTTGTAGGAGATGACCAGCATGAATTCGGGTGGTGCCTGGATCAGCTCGCCGGTGCGCTCGATGGGCAGCACGCGCCGGTCGTCGGCCAGCGGGTGCAGCACCACGGTAGTGTCCTTGCGGGCTTCGACCACCTCGTCGAGGTACAGGATGGCGCCTTCGCGCACGGCACGTGTCAGGGGGCCGTCGGCCCAGACGGTGTCGCCCCGGCCGATCAGGTGGCGGCCCACCAGGTCGGCGGCGCTCAGGTCATCGTGGCACGACACCGTAATGAGCGGGCGGCCAAGCCGCGCCGCCATGTGCTCGACGAACCGCGTCTTGCCGCAGCCCGTGGGGCCCTTGATCAGCAGCGGTAGTTGCTGGGCAAAGCAGTGCTCGAACAGCGTGCATTCGCCCGCCTGCGCTGCATAGTACGGGATGGTCGCCGCACCGGCTGCCCGCCCGGGGGCGGGAGCCGGCACGCGGGCGTGCTCGGCAAGGGCCATGTTCAGGCCCGTTGCAGGCGGCTGCCCGGGATGGCTGCACTGCCCTCTTCGTCGGCCGAGGGGCCGATGAAGAAGCTGGCCAGGTAGGTGATGAGGCCGACCAGGAACATCACGCCACCGAACACACGCACCCAGTAGAAGAACACCAGCTGGTCCTGGGTAGCCATGAAGGGCATGGCGCCTGTGGTGGGCATGCGTTGCAGCCACACCTGCAGGATGCCGGCGCCGCTCAGGGCCAGCACCATCACGGCCATGCCGATGCTCATGATCCAGAAGCTCCACATCTCGGCGCGCTGGGCACGCAGGGGGTTGGCTTCGCGGCCGCGCATCAGGGGCATGGAGTAGCTGATGATGGCCAGCACCACCAGCACATAGGCGCCGTAGAAGGCCAGGTGGCCGTGGGCGGCCGTAACCTGCGAGCCGTGGGTGTAGTAGTTCACGGTGCTCAGGGTGTGGATGAAGCCCCACACACCGGCGCCCAGGAAGGCAATCACGGCAGTGCCCACGGCCCACAGCACGGCGGCCTGGTTGGGGTGTTCACGGCGGCGGCGCTGCACCATGTTGAAGGCAAACAGCGTCATCATGAAGAACGGGATGGGTTCGAGCGCGGAGAACACGCTGCCAATCCAGTGCCAGTAGCCCGGCAGGCCGATGAAGTAGAAGTGGTGGCCGGTGCCCAGAATGCCCGAGATGAGGGCGAAGGCGACGATCATGTACATCCACTTGTCGATCACTTCACGGTCCACGCCCGTGGTCTTGATCAGCACGAAGGCCAGCAGCGAGGCCATGATCAGTTCCCAGGTGCCTTCCACCCACAGGTGCACCACGAACCACCAGTACATCTTGTCGCGCACCAGGTTGCTGGGGTTGACGAAGCTGAACAGGAACAGCAGTGCCAAGCCCCACAGGCCCAGCAGCAGCACCAGGGTGATGGCGGTCTTGCGGCCCTTGAGCACGGTCATGGTGATGTTGAACAGGAAGCCCAGCGCCACGACCACGATGCCGACCTTGGTGGGCAAGGGTTGCTCGAGGAACTCGCGGCCCATGGTGGCGAGCAGGTTGTTGCCCGTCATCTCGGCCAGCGTGGCATAGGGCACCAGCAGGTAGCCCAGGATGGTGGCCACGCCCGCGGCGGTGAACACCCAGAACAGCACCTTGGCCAGCAAGGGGCTCCAGAGTTCGGTTTCGGTTTCTTCGGGCACCATGAAATAGGCGGCGCCCATGAAGCCGAAGAGCAGCCAGACGATGAGCAGGTTGGTGTGCACCATGCGCGCCACGTTGAACGGGATCGCAGGGAACATCAGGTCACCGATGACGTATTGCAGGCCGAGTGTGAGACCGAACACGATCTGACCGGCGAACAGGCACAGCGCGGTGATGAAATACATCTTCGCGACGGACTGTGTCTGGTATTTGAGGGTTTTGACTTGCATTGTTGAGTCCTTGAAGGAGGTTGAACGACCGGTGGCGATGCCGGGGCTCAGCCTTCAATGTTCGGTGGCCACTTCTCGGCGTCGATGCCGTTGGTCCAGCGCAGGAACTCCACCAGGTCGTCGAGCTGTGCATCGGTGAAGTGGAACTGGGGCATCTGGCGGCGGCCGGGTGTGTTGGTCGGCATGGACTGCATCCAGACCTTGATGAACTCGGGGCCGCGGCGCTGGTACACATTGCCCAGTTCGGGCGCAAAGTAGGCGCCTTCACCCAGCAGCGTGTGGCAGCCAATGCAGTTGCGCGTTTCCCACAGGTGCTTGCCGCGTACGACGGCTTCCGTGATTTCGCCTGCTTTGGAGCGTTCGGGGATCTTGGTTTCGGTGTGGAAGATCAGTGCGGCAAACAGGAGCACGAAGAACGTCGTGCCGCCATAAAAGATGTTGCGCGCCATCTGACTGGTAAAGCCTTGGCTCATGGGGGTCCTTAGGGAGTTGCTGAAACCACGGGGCGACCAACATGGGTATACCCTGTGCAGGGGTGAATATAATCCTGAACAGACAAATTGCATGAATCTTTCTTGAAAAAAGCTGCTTGCCGGGCGATTTCCTGCGCAAGCGACGGCAAATTGTGGTGTTCACCCCACCTGTTCCACCGAGCCCACGCCGGGGTCGACGCCCCTCAACCATGAATTCACCCGCCACTTCCCCCATGTTGCAAGAAACCCACACGGCCCGGGTGCTGCGCCTGCGGGGCGACCTGGGGGTGTGGTTCGTGATCCTGCTGGAGCTGCTGACCTTTGCCATTTTGTTCGTGGCCTATGCCTTCGCCCGCAACCGCGAGCCCGCCCTGTTCGAAGCCGGGCAGGCCACGCTGGACCTGCACAGCGGGGCCCTCAACACGGTGTTGCTGATCACCGGCAGCTGGTGCGTGGCGCGCGCCGTGCAGGCCGTGCGCAGCGATGCCTCGCGGGCAGCCGGGCACTGGTTGCTGGGGGCGCTGGGGTGTGGCGGCGGTTTTGTGGTGGTCAAGCTGGAGGAGTACGCCGCCAAGGCGCAGGCCTGGAGCGACATGGGCGACAACACCTTCTACATGCTGTATTTCATGCTCACCGGGTTTCATTTTCTGCATGTGGTCGTCGGCATGCTGGCGCTCGCTTACCTGTGGTGGCGCACGCAGCAGGGTGCCTATTCCCGCGACCACTGCCATGCGCTGGAGACGGGTGCCGCCTTCTGGCACATGGTCGATCTGTTGTGGATCGTGCTGTTTCCACTGGTGTACGTGCTGCGATGAAAGGATCAGGCATGCATGCAAACCGACTGAACGGCGCCTGGCTGCTGCTCCTGGTGATCACCGGGGTGACCTTCTGGCTGGGCGAGAGCGGCTCCGCGGTGGGCAGCGTGGCGGTGGCGCTGGCTGTGCTGGGGCAGGCCTTTGTCAAGGGGCTGGTGGTGGCGCTCGACTTTCTGGAGCTGCGCGAGGCGCCGCCGCTGTGGCGCTGGCTGGTGATTGGGTGGCTGGTACTGGTGCTGGGCCTGATTCTTCTGGCGTACACCGTGGGCCTGCCCTCCCGTTCGGCGGGCGGCTGAGGGGTGGACGAATGCGGCACAATTTGCCCATTGATCTCCACGCCCGAAGGCCCGCATGACCACCGACCACCTTTCTTCGATTGCCCCGCGCGACAAGGCCGAAATCCTCGCCCAGGCGCTCCCCTACATCCGCAAGTTCCATGGCAAGACCATGGTCATCAAGTACGGCGGCAACGCCATGACCGACCCGGCCCTGCAGCAGGATTTTGCCGAAGACGTGGTGCTGCTCAAGCTCGTGGGCATGAACCCGGTGGTGGTGCACGGCGGCGGCCCGCAGATCGAAACGGCGCTGAACCGCCTGGGCAAGAAGGGCGAGTTCATCCAGGGCATGCGCGTGACCGACGCCGAAACCATGGAAGTCGTCGAATGGGTGCTGGCCGGCGAGGTGCAGCAGGACATCGTGGGCCTGATCAACCAGGCCGGCGGCAAGGCCGTGGGCCTGACCGGACGCGACGGCGGCATGATCCGTGCGCGCAAGCTCAAGATGCTCGACAACAAAAATCCCGAGGTCGAGCACGACGTGGGCCAGGTGGGCGACATCGTGTCCATCGACCCCAGCGTGGTCAAGGCGCTGCAGGACGATGCCTTCATCCCCGTCATCAGCCCCATCGGCTTTGGCGAGAACAACGAGAGCTACAACATCAACGCCGACGTGGTGGCCAGCAAGCTGGCCGAGGTGCTCAAGGCCGAGAAGCTCATGCTGCTGACCAACACCCCCGGCGTGCTGGACAAGGCCGGCAATCTGCTCACCGACCTGACGGCGCGCCGCATCGACGAGCTGTTTGCCGACGGTACCATCAGTGGCGGCATGCTGCCCAAGATCGCGGGCGCGCTCGATGCCGCCAAGGCCGGTGTGAACGCGGTGCACATCATCGACGGCCGTGTGCCGCATGCCATGCTGCTCGAAATCCTGACCGATCAGGCCTACGGCACCATGATCCGTAGCCACTGACCCCGGAGTCCTGCCATGCGCCTCCTCCTGGTCGAAGACGACATCCTGGTCGCCAGCGGCATCAAGCTGGGGCTGACCGATGCCGGGTACGCGGTGGACTGGGTGGGTAGCGGTGAGCGGGCCGAAGAGGTGTTGCAGCGCGAGACCTTTGATGTGGCGGTGGTCGATATCGGCCTGCCTGGCATCGACGGGCTGGAGCTGACGCGCCGCCTGCGTCGCCCCGACGTGGCCAGCCACGACATGCCGGTGCTCATCATCACGGCGCGCGATGCCCTGCAGGACCGGGTGCAGGGGCTGGACCTGGGGGCCGACGATTACATGGTCAAGCCTTTCGAGCTGCCCGAGCTGCTGGCTCGCCTGCGCGCGCTGCTGCGCCGCTCGCAGGCGGCCACCACGGCGGTGCTCACCTTCGGTCCGCTCGAACTCGACACCGCCAACCGCCACGTGGGCATCCGCCACGACGCCGAGGCCGCACTGGTCCCCATCGAACTCGGGCCGCGCGAGTGGACCGTGCTGGAATACCTGCTGATCCACGCCCCCAAACCGGCCAGTAAAGACAAACTGCTGCAGGCACTGACCGGCTGGGACAAGGAAATCACGCCCAATGCGGTCGAGGTGTACGTCTCGCGCCTGCGCGGCAAACTCGAGCCCCATGGCGTGGCCTTGCGCTCCATCCGGGGGTTTGGCTACCGCCTGGAGCTGGTGCAGCCCTGAGCAGGGGGTGAACGAGTCCGCCATGCAGCGCCCCCGCCTGCACGCCATGACGTCGGACCTGCGCAACCGCCTGTTGCTGCTGCTGGTGCTGCCGCTGTGTATGCTGGCTTTGCTGGGGGTGTGGATGGATTACCGCAGCGCGGACGAGGCGGCGCAGCGGCATGACCAGCGCCTGCTGCGCCTGCTGCCTGCGCTGGCCGATTCGGTGCTGGCCCCGGGGGCCGAAGGGGGCGAACCGCCCGTCTGGTTGATGGCGCCGCCGGTGGAAGACTTTTTGCGGCAGCACGACGGCTTCAGCGGTTTCAGTGTGCGTGACCTGTCGGGCCGCCTGCTGCTGGGTGATGACTGGGTGCATGGCACGGTGCCCGAAACCCAGGAGCCCGAGTTCCACAGCGTGGAAGCGCGTGGCGTGACCTACCGCGTTGCGGTGCAGCGCGGGCCCACCCGGGCCGGCGAGATGGTGGTGGCGCTGGCCGATGGCTCCGACCCCCGCCAGCAGTGGGCGCAGCACCTGCTGCTGCGGGTTTTGCTGCCCAACCTGGTGCTGGTGGCAGCGGCGGCGCTGGCCATCCACTGGGCGGTGGGGCGGGCGTTCAAGCCGCTGGTCGATCTGGCCGAAGCCGTGGAGCAGCGATCACCCCGGGACCTGAGCGCCATCGACGAGGCCGCATCGCCCGCCGAGGTGCGGCCTCTGGTGCGCTCGCTCAACAGGCTGTTTTCCCTGGTGAATGCGCAGGCCGACAGCCAGCGGCGCTTTGTGGCCGACGCAGCGCACCAGCTGCGCACGCCGCTGGCGGGCCTGCAGGCGCAGGTGGAGGCCTGGGCGCTGCTGGCGCGCTCGGGGGGGCATCATCGGGCATGGCCTGAAAAAAACAAGCCAAATAGCCATCTGGCCCTTTCTGAAAAAGCGCAAGCAGCTATCACATTAAGAGCGTCCGAGATCGAGAAACTGCGCGACGCCACGCGCCGTACCTCGCAGCTGGCGCACCAATTGCTGGCGCTGTCACGGGCCGATGCACGAAGCCTCGATGCACAGGTCCCGCAGCGCGTCGATCTGCGGGACCTGTGCGAGAACCTGCTGGAGATGTACCTGGATGCGGCCACCCGCAAAGGCATCGACCTGGGCCTGGATGCACAGCCGGTGCATGTGTTTGGCCATGGCTGGCTGCTGCGCGAACTGCTGACCAATCTGGTGGACAACGCCATCAAATACACACCGTCTGGTGGCAGCGTCACCCTCCGCTGCGCCTTCCTGCCACGCCCCAAGGGTCCGGGCCGTGCGTTCTTGCAGGTGGAAGACGATGGCCCCGGGATTGCGCAGGCCGAGCGCGCCCGCGTGCTGGAGCGCTTTTACCGGGTTCCGGGCACGGCAGGCGAGGGCACCGGCCTGGGGCTGCCGATTGCCGACGAAATCGCCCGCGCGCATGGCGCCAGCCTGGTGCTGGAGGCGGGAGCCGGCGGCCGGGGGTTACGGGCAAGCCTGGTGTTCCCGGCCTGAAAAGGGCTGTGAGAAAATGCAAGGCACCCCCTTCCGGGCACCCCCATGAACGAGCACGCCTCCCCCGCATCCGACGACGCAGCGCCGTGCGCTGCACGCGCGCAGAGCGCGGACGACCAGCCTCCCGGCACCGGAGTGCGCAAGCGCCCGCGTCCCGGTGAGCGGCGTGAGCAGATCCTGCAGGCCCTCGCTGCCATGCTGGAGCAGCCCGGGGCCGAGCGCATCACCACCGCCGCGCTGGCGGCGCGCCTAGACGTGAGCGAGGCCGCGCTCTACCGGCATTTCGCCAGCAAGGCGCAGATGTTCGAGGCGCTGATCGAGTTCATCGAGCACGCGGTGTTCACGCGCGTGGCGCAGATCGCCGGGCGTGAAACGGCCGACGCTGCCGTGCCCGGGGATGGTGCCCGCCAGGCCCTGCGTGTGGTGGCCCTGCTGTTACAGTTTGGAGAGCGCAACCCCGGCCTGGTGCGCGTGATGGTGGGCGATGCGCTGGTGCTGGAGCACGAGCGCCTGCAGCAGCGCATGAACCAGTTTTTTGACCGCATCGAGTCGACCCTGCGCCAATGCCTGCGCCCGGCGGCGGGGGCCGCCGGTTCGGCCACGCCCAGCGTCGATGCCCAGGTGGCAGCCGGTGTGCTGACGGCCTTCACCCAGGGGCGGCTGCAGCGTTTTGCGCGTTCGGGCTTCCGGCGCCTTCCCACCGAGCACCTCGAAGCCAGCCTGGCGCTCATCCTCTGAGCCTGCGCGGCAGACCGCTGCGCCCCCGTTTCAACTTACCCGAAGCACAGGTCGCCTGCATGCCGCTGGCTGCCCGTGCGGGACCCCCCGGGTGGTATGGCTGCAACGCAGGCTTGGGTGGGCCTCTCTATTTTTGGGGTCTCTATCGGCAAGGGAATGAATTTGCTGCAGAATAGAACGGTCGTTCTTTTTTGATCTGAAGCATGCCTCTTACCCGTCCCTCCCGTTCGGCATCCCGCGCTACCCCGGGGCGTGTGGTCAGTGCGCGGGCGTTGCAAAAAGGGCAGCAGACCAAGGCCGCCATCATCGAGGCAGCGCTCGGGCTGGCCACGCACATCGGTCTGGAGGGCTTGTCGATTGGTGCGCTCGCCGACGTGATGGGCATGAGCAAGTCCGGGGTGTTCGCGCACTTTGGCTCGCGTGAGGAGCTGCAGGTGTCGGTGATCCGCGAATACCACCACTGCTTCGAGCAGGAGGTGTTCTATCCCGCCATGTCGGCGCCGCGCGGCGTGCCGCGTCTGCGTGCGCTGTTCGACAACTGGATGAAGCGCACCTCGATCGAGATCGACTCGGGCTGCATCTACATCAGCGGCGCCATCGAGTTCGACGACCGCACCGGCCCGGTGCGCGATGCCCTGGCGCATTCGGTGCTGACCTGGCACGCCGCCATGAAGCGCGCCATCGAGCAGGCCAAGGACCTGGGCCAGCTCAATGCCGACGTGGTCGAGGACCAGATGCTGTTCGAGATCCACGGACTCATCCTGGCGCTGCACTATGAAGCGCGCTTTTTGAAAAACCCCGGTTCCATCGCGCGGGCGCTGACCGGTTTCGACAACATTCTTGCCCGCTTCAGCGCCCAGGCGCCCGCTGGCCCCTCCACTGTTCCCACCCCAACCTCCAAGGAGTAAACCCATGCCCACTTACACGCCGCCCCTGCGCGACATGCAGTTTGTGATGCACGAAGTGTTCAATGTCACGGCCGATCTGCAGCAGATCCCCAAGCATGCCGACATGGATGCCGACACCATCAACGCCGTGCTGGAAGAGGGCGGCAAGTTTGCGGCCGAGGTGACGTTCCCGCTGAACATCAGCGGCGATGCCGAAGGGTGCACGATCGACCAGACCACCCACGCGGTGACCACGCCCCAGGGCTTCAAGGAAGCTTACGCCAAGTACATCGAAGGCGGCTGGGCGGCGCTGGGCTGCGACCCCGAGTACGGCGGCCAGGGCCTGCCCTACGTGGTCAACACCATGTTCTACGAGATGCTCAACAGTGCCAACCAGGCCTGGACCATGTACCCCGGCCTGACCCACGGCGCCTACGCCGCGCTGGAAACCCATGGCACGCCCGAGCAGAAAGCCACCTACCTGCCCAAGATGACCAGCGGCGAGTGGACCGGTTCCATGTGCCTGACCGAACCCCATTGCGGCACTGACCTGGGCCTGATGCGCACCAAGGCCGAGCCCCAGCCCGATGGCACCTACAAGATCACCGGCAACAAGATCTTCATCAGCGCCGGTGAGCACGACATGTCGGAGAACATCATCCACCTCGTGCTGGCCCGCCTGCCCGATGCGCCCCCCGGCATCAAGGGCATCAGCCTCTTCATCGTGCCCAAGTTCCATGTGAACAAGGACGGCTCGATCGGCGAGCGCAACGGCATCTACTGCGGCGGCCTGGAGCACAAGATGGGCATCAAGGCCAGCGCCACCTGCCAGATGGTGCTGGAAGACGCCGTCGGCACGCTGGTCGGCCAGCCGCACAAGGGCATGCAGGGCATGTTCGTGATGATGAACGCCGCCCGCCTGGGTGTGGGCAACCAGTCGCTCGGCCTGACCGAGGTGGCCTACCAGAACGCCCTGGCCTACGCCAAGGACCGCATCCAGATGCGCTCCTTGAGCGGCACCAAGGCCAAGGACAAGCCGGCCGACCCGATCATCGTGCATCCCGACGTGCGCAAGATGCTGCTGACCGCCAAGGCCTACGCCGAAGGCGGCCGCGCCCTGCAGGCCTACTGCGCCATCCTGCTGGAAAAAGAGCACAACCACCCCGACGAGAAGGTGCGCAAGGACGCTGGCGAGATGCTGGCCCTGCTGACGCCCATCGCCAAAGCCTTCCTGACCGACAACGGACACATCGCCACCAACGCCTGCATGCAGGTCTTTGGCGGCCATGGCTTCATCAAGGAATGGGGCATGGAGCAGTTCGTGCGCGACAACCGCATCAACATGATCTATGAAGGCACCAACACCATCCAGTCGCTCGACCTGCTGGGCCGCAAGGTGCTGGGCAACAACGGCGCCACGCTCAAGAAGTTCGGCAAGCTGGTGGGCCAGCTGGTGGCCGAGGAAGGCGTGAACGAGAAGATGGCCGAGTTCATCAACCCCGTGGCCTACCTGGGCGACCAGATGACAAAGTTCACCACCGAGATCGGCTTCAAGGGCTTCCAGAACCCCGACGAAGTGGGCGCCGCCGCCGTGGACTACCTGCGTGTGATGGGTCACCTGGTGTTTGGTTACTTTTTCGCACGCATGGCCCAGGTCGCGCTGCGCAAAATTGCCGAAGGCAACCAGGATCCGTTCTACCAGGCCAAGCTGCAGACGGCGCGCTTCTACTTCGCCAAGCTCTTCCCCGAGACGGCGACGGCCATGCGCACCGCCCGCACTGGCAGCAAGGTGCTGTCGAACAACGGCGCCACGCTGCGCAAGTTCGGCAAGCTGGTGGCACAACTGGTGGCCGAAGAGGGCGTGAACGAGAAGATGGCCGAGTTCGTCAATCCCATCGCCTACCTGGGTGACCAGATGACCAAGTTCACC
>JANJVG010000098.1 GCA_024710165.1 Burkholderiaceae bacterium | reverse complement strand
GCAGGTCCGTGCAGATCACGCGCACCACACCCTTGCGGCGGATGATCTTGCAGTTGCGGCAGATTTTTTTGACCGAAGCCGAAACTCTCATTTCATTCTCCTAAAACCAGATCTAGCGCTCCGGCAATCTGCCTGAAACACGCTTGTGCCTGCGAAACGACGCCAGGCATTTAATAAAACCGCACCAGTTGCCTTGCCTGGTACACCCTACAGACAGTGATTTGACGGATGTCACTCCATCAAGCACCGGCTCCCGACTTGAAATTGGCTTTCTTCAGCAGCGAGTCATACTGCTGGGACATCATGTAGTTCTGCACTTGGGCCATGAAGTCCATCGTCACCACAACAATGATCAGCAAGGAGGTCCCACCGAAATAGAAAGGGACGTTGTATTTGATGATCAGAAACTCGGGAAGCAGACACACAAAAGTGATGTAAATTGCTCCCACCAGGGTCAGACGGAGCAGAATTTTATCAATGTAGCGCGCCGTCTGGTCCCCTGGACGAATGCCCGGTATGAAAGCGCCACTCTTCTTCAGGTTGTCCGCCGTTTCCCTGCTATTGAATACCAAGGCGGTATAGAAAAAGCAGAAGAAAACAATCGCAGCTGCATAAAACATCACATAAACCGGCTGACCTGGTGTCAACGCACCCGAGATGTCCTTCAACCAACGCATGGAGTCCCCGGCGCTGAACCAGTTGACAACTGTTGCCGGCAAAAGAATGATCGATGATGCAAAGATCGGAGGGATCACACCAGCCATGTTCAGCTTCAAAGGCAGGTGGGATGACTGCCCACCATACACCTTGTTGCCAACCTGCCTACGAGCGTAATTGACGAGTATTTTTCGCTGACCCCGCTCGACGAATACGACGAAATAGGTGACAAGGCATACCACCAGAACAATAAAAATGGCCGCAATGATGCTCATGGCTCCGGTACGCACCAGTTCCAGCAGTCCACCGATGGAACTTGGCAGCCCAGCGGCGATTCCTGCGAAGATGAGAATGGAAATACCATTACCCAATCCACGCTCGGTGATCTGCTCACCCAGCCACATCAAGAACATGGTTCCTGCAGTCAAACTTACCACGGCGGTCATGCGGAATCCAAAGCCAGGTGCAAGCACCAGTCCTGCGGAACTCTCCAGTGCCACTGCGATGCCGAGGGACTGGAACAGCGCCAAACCCAAGGTGCCGTAGCGGGTGTATTGGGTAATTTTGCGACGTCCAGCTTCACCTTCCTTTTTCAATTGCTCAAAGGTCGGAACGGCATAGGTCATGAGCTGCATGATGATCGATGCCGAAATGTACGGCATGATCCCCAGCGCAAACACGGTGAAGCGAGAAAGTGCACCGCCCGAGAACATATTGAACAAATTCAATATGCCCTGCTGGCCGCTGAACAGCTGCTGCAGTTGGGCTGGATCGATACCCGGCACGGGGATGTGAGCCCCGACCCGGTACACGACCAGCGCCAGCAACAGAAAAACCAGTCGGCGACGCAAATCGCCGTACTTGCCGGTTTTTGCTATGTGTGCTGCGCTAGTTGCCACAAGTGCATTCCTTCAAGAGAAGCTTAAGCCAACGCACCACCGGCTGCTTCGATCGCAGCCTTGGCACCCGCAGTCGCACCGATGCCGGTCAGTTTGACAGCGGAGGCGATGGTGCCGGTATTGACAACCTTCACAACCTTGGCGTTCTGACGCACCAGACCTGCCTGCTTGAGAGCGAGCATGTCCACTTCCGCCAAACCCAGCTGGGTGAGTGCGGTGAGTGTGACCTCGGCGTTGAACTTCAACGTCTGGGACTTGAAACCACGCTTGGGCAAACGACGCTGCAGCGGCATCTGACCGCCTTCAAAACCTACTTTGTGGTAACCACCAGCACGCGATTTTTGGCCCTTGTGGCCACGTCCTGCTGTCTTGCCAAGACCGGAGCCAATACCCCGACCGACACGACGCTTTGCGTGCTTGGCACCATCCGCAGGCTTGATGTTGTTGAGTTCCATCATGTACCTCTCAGAGGACTTTGACCAGATAACTGATCTTGTTGATCATGCCGCGGACTTCAGGGGTATCCTGGAGTTCGCTGACACTGTTCAGCTTGCGCAGACCCAGGCCACGCACGGTAGCGCGATGGGACACCTTCGTCCCGATCGGGCTGCGTACCAGCTGAATCTTCACGGTTTGTTGTGTAGACATTGTCTGGACTCCTGTCAGGCGAAGAGGTCTTCGACCGTCTTGCCACGCTTGGACGCCACTTCTGACGGCGTGGTGGAATTGGTCAGTGCGTCAAACGTCGCACGAACCATGTTGTAAGGATTGGACGAACCATGGCTCTTGGCCACGATATCGGTCATTCCCATCACTTCGAACACTGCGCGCATGGGGCCGCCAGCGATGATGCCGGTACCCTTGGGGGCCGGAGCCATCATCACAAAGGCGGCGCCATGGTGGCCCGTCACCTGGTGATGGATGGTGCCGTTTTTCAACGACACCTTCACCATGTTGCGACGCGCTTCTTCCATGGCCTTTTGCACTGCAGCAGGCACTTCCTTGGACTTGCCCTTGCCCATGCCGACACGGCCATCGCCATCACCAACAACGGTCAACGCGGCGAAACCGAGGATACGACCGCCCTTCACGACCTTGGTGACACGGTTCACCGCGATCATCTTCTCGCGCATGCCGTCGTCGCGACCTTCGTCTTGCACTCGGGGTTGAAATTTAGCCATTTTTTATTCCGTTCCGCTTAGAACTGCAGGCCCGCTTCGCGTGCGGCGTCGGCAAGAGCCTTGACGCGGCCGTGATAGGCAAAACCTGCGCGATCAAATGCAACCTTCTCCACGCCTGCAGCGAGGGCCTTCTCGGCGATACGCTTGCCAATCGCCTGCGCTGCGGCTGCGTTGCCACCCTTGCCGGAACCACCGAGTGCAGCACGCACATCGGCTTCGGCCGTGGAGGCACTGGCCAGCACCTTGCTGCCATCGCCAGAAATCACGGTTGCGTAGATATGGAGGTTCGTTCGATTCACCGTCAGACGTGCAACGCCTTGCTGTGCAATGCGGATGCGTGTCTGGCGTGCCCGACGAAGACGCTGCTCTTTCTTGGTCAACATGTTGCAGCTCCTTATTTCTTCTTGGTCTCTTTGATCGTGATCTTCTCGTCCGCATAGCGGATACCCTTACCCTTGTAGGGCTCGGGTGGACGAACAGCACGAATCTCGGCGGCAATCTGACCCACGCGCTGGCGGTCTGCACCCTTCACAACCACTTCCGTGGGGGTGGGGGTCGTCACCGTGATGCCGGCAGGCATGTCGAAATTGACGGGGTGCGAGTAACCGACAGCCAGATTCAGCTTGGAACCGGTGGCTGCAGCTTTGTAACCCACGCCCACCAGACTGAGCTTCTTTTCAAAGCCCTTGCTGACGCCAACAACCATGTTGTTGACCAGCTGGCGGATCGTTCCGCTCATGGCATTGGCTTCGCGGGAGTCGTTCACAGGAACGAAGCTCAGCTTGCCGTCGTTGCTGGAAACCTTGACCAGCACGTTTTGAGCCAGTGACAGGACACCACCAGCGCCCTTGACGCTGATTTGGTCTTCTTTTACAGACACATCCACGCCAGCGGGGATGGTCACGGGCATTTTTCCTACTCGGGACATTTCAGTTTCTCCTCAATGCCGCGGGTTAGGCTACATAGCACAGCACTTCGCCACCGACACCGGTAGCACGCGCTTTGCGATCGGTCATAACGCCCTTGGGGGTGGTGACAATGGCCACACCCAGACCGTTCATGACTTGCGGGATGGAATCACGGCCTTTGTACACACGCAGGCCAGGACGGCTGACGCGCTCGATACGCTCGATGACAGGACGTCCGGCGTAGTACTTCAGGGCGATTTCGATTTCAGACTTGCCGCCTTCGGTCTTGACCTGGAATCCGTCAATGTAACCCTCGTCTTTCAGGACCTGGGCGATAGCCACTTTCACTTTGGAAGCGGGTACCACGACAGAGGCCTTGGCGACCATTTGGGCATTGCGGATGCGGGTCAGCAAGTCAGCGATGGGATCACTCATGCTCATGTTGTATCTCTCCTGCCTGCTTACCAGCTGGCCTTGGTGACACCGGGGATGTCGCCTGCAAAGACCAGTTCACGGATCTTGGCACGGGCCAGACCGAATTGACGGAAGGTGCCACGGGGACGACCAGTGATGGCGCAACGATTGCGTTGGCGCGTCGGGTTGGCGTTACGCGGGAGCTTCTGCAAACCCAGACGGGCTGCCTCACGCTCTTCATCGCTGCGCTTGACGTCGGTTGCGGCAGCCTTCAGTTCAGCGTATTTCGCCGCATACTTTGCCACCAGTTTTTCGCGCTTGAGTTCACGCTGGATCAGAGCTACTTTAGCCATACGCTGCCTCAGTTCTTGAACGGAAAACGGAAGCCCGCAAGCAGTGCCTTGCACTCTTCGTCGGTTGCCGCCGTTGTGGTGATGCTGATATTGAGACCACGCAGTGCATCGACCTTGTCGTACTCGATCTCAGGAAAAATGATCTGTTCCTTGACGCCGATGTTGTAGTTGCCACGGCCATCAAAGGCGCGACCGGAGATACCCCGGAAGTCGCGCACACGGGGCAGGGCC
Source organism: Burkholderiaceae bacterium (assembly GCA_024710165.1). Classification (GTDB taxonomy): domain Bacteria; phylum Pseudomonadota; class Gammaproteobacteria; order Burkholderiales; family Burkholderiaceae_C; genus Simplicispira. The sequence goes on along the minus strand of JANJVG010000098.1, from coordinate 25,604 downwards.
ACGGTGACGAAACGATCAAGAAACTCGTACATCTGCACGCCGCGCAGGGTGACCATGCAACCGATGGCCTGTCCTTCGCGGATCTTGAAACCTGCGATCGCCTTCTTGGCTTTCGTGACCACAGGCTTCTGGCCAGCGATCTTGGTCAGGTCGCTCACGGCGTTGTCCATGACTTTCTTGTCAGCCACAGCTTCGCTTACACCCATGTTGAGCGTAATCTTGGTCAGGCGTGGAACCTGCATGGGCGAGGTGTACCCAAACTGCTTCATCAGTTCGGGCGCGACTTTTTCGCGGTAATGTTGTTGGAGTCGTGCCATTGTTTACCCCTTAGGCCTTGATTTCAGCACCGCTGGACTTGAACACGCGAACACGCGTGCCGTCTGCCTGGAGCTTGATGCCGACGCGGTCAGCCTTGCCAGTGGCAGCGTTGTAAATTGCCACGTTGGACTGGTGGATCGGCATGGCCTTCTCGACGATGCCGCCTGTCGTACCCTTCATGGGGTTCGGCTTGACATGCTTCTTGACGAGGTTGATGCCCTCAACGACCACATGAGAGTCGTCTTTGCGCAGCGAAACCGTGCCGCGCTTGCCTTTGTCGCGCCCGGTGAGCACGACGATTTCGTCGCCCTTGCGAATCTTGTTCATCGCGCTGTCCTTAGAGAACTTCAGGAGCCAGAGACACGATCTTCATGAACTTCTCGCTACGCAGTTCACGCGTGACGGGTCCAAAGATGCGGGTGCCGATGGGCTCCAGCTTTGCATTCAGCAACACCGCAGCATTGCCGTCGAATTTCACGAGAGAGCCATCGCCACGGCGGATACCCTTGGCGGTACGAACCACCACGGCACTGTAGATCTCGCCTTTCTTGACGCGACCACGCGGAGCCGCCTCTTTGACGCTCACCTTGATGATGTCACCCACGCTCGCATAGCGACGCTTGGAACCGCCCAGCACCTTGATGCACAAGACGGACTTCGCGCCGGTATTGTCGGCAACGTCTAACCGAGTTTCTGTCTGGATCATTTCAATATTCCCAACTTGCACCAGATGACTATCGAGACCCGAGACCTTCTCGGGCACCAGCAGTCAGCCAGTCAGTCTTGGGCCCGTCGTCCACACTGCAAACCATTTGCAGTGTTTTCCTGGGCAGAATTTCGCTCTTTTCATAGCGAAGCCTGTGATTGTCGCAAAACATCACAACCGCGTCAAGCACTTTTCCGCAACATGCTCAAACAGGCAGGCGCAAATACTGCTCCGTCAGCTCCAGGAAGGCGGGCAGCTGCGGGTCACGCCCCGTTTCCTGCTGAAGCACCTTGGCCACCCCCCGGGCCACCCGGGCGGCCTTGCGCGCATCCAGGAACAGCATGCGACAGCGCCGAGCCAGCACGTCTTCGACAGTCCGTGCATATTCATGCTGGGCCGCAAACCGCACCATGGCCTCGGTGACGCCTCCGCCCAAGTCGTTGGAAGCACCAGCGCACCCGCGCACAAAATCCGTCTCCGAGCCATAGGAGTGCCACCCCTGGGCGTCGCACATGCGGTGGCGTACGGCGCCTTCAGGCGCCCCCACCAGCGGCAGATGGGTCGTGACACCGCCCGGTCGGGCCTCCAGAAGCCCCGCCGTGAAGCATTTTTGCAACACATCCTCGGCCATCGCCCGGTAGGTGGTCCACTTGCCCCCTGTCACCGTGATGAGCCCGCTGCGGCTGGACAACACCGTGTGCTCACGGCTCAGACTCTTGGTATCGTTCCCGTCATCGTCCTGGGGCTTGACCAGTGGCCGCAGACCGACCCAGATACTGCGGATGTCTTCCGGCGTGGGCGCCCGGTTCAGATAGCGAGCCGACTCACGCAGGATAAACGCCAGCTCCTCCGGAAACGCTTCAGGCTCGCGTTCCAGATCATGGCACGGGCTGTCGGTCGTTCCCAGAATGACCTTGCCCAGCCACGGCACCGCAAAAAGCACCCGGCCATCGGCGGTCTTGGGGACCATCAGGGCGTGATCCGAAGCGAGGAATTCACGGTCCACCACCACATGCACCCCCTGGCTGGGCGCCACAATGGGCTTGACGGGGCGGTGGGTCGCTTCGCCGTCCTGCTGGCGCAAGGCATCCACCCAGACGCCCGTGGCGTTCACCACACAACGCGCGCGCAGCGTGAGGCGGTGGCCCGTCTCCGTGTCTTCGCAGACAACGCCACTGACGCGCCCCTGTTCATGCACCAGTGCCCGCGCAGCACAGTAATTCACCAGTACAGCCCCCCGGCTGGCGGCCGTGCGGGCCAGCGCCAGCGCCAGACGGGCATCGTCAAACTGTCCGTCCCAATATTTGACGCCGCCCTTGAGCCCTTGGGGCCGCACGGTGGGCAAGCACTTCAAAGTGCGCTCCACCCCCAGAAATTCGGTGGCTCCCAGCCCGGCCTTTCCTGCCAGGGCGTCGTACATCTTCAGCCCGATGCCGTAGAACGGCGATTCCCAGCAGTGATAGGACGGCATGACAAAGGCCAACGGCTGCGCCAGATGGGGCGCATTGTTCATCAGGGTGGTCCGCTCATGCAGCGCCTCGCGCACCAGAGCGATGTTGCCCTGCGCCAGGTAGCGAACCCCCCCATGCACCAGCTTGGTGGCTCGCGACGAGGTTCCCTTGGCGAAATCATGCGATTCCACCAGCGCGACGCTGAAACCACGCGCAGCAGCATCGAGTGCCACCCCCAGACCCGTTGCACCGCCACCGATGATGACCAGATCGTAAATACGCGGCTCGCTCAGGCGCTTGATCAACTCGGAGCGCTGGGTCGGCAAGGGTGTGGTGGAAGTAGTCATGGGTTCGAAACGTCCATGCGCGTCGAAAGTATCAGGAAAAAAAAAGAGGGATGGCTTTTGATCGGATTCAGGTTCTTGATCCGAACCACGGAACGATGCCACTCACCACCCTCTTTTGAACCCCGACACCCCGTGGGATGCCGGGTTGGCTTGACAACAGGTGACGACCGGGAGCTCAGCGCACCTTGCCGTCCTTCCAGGCCTGCAACAGCTTGTCGTAGGCAATGGTCTCACCCTTGGGCTTCTCGTTGGCCAGCTTGGCCCACGGCGCCTTCTTGTCGCTCAGCCACTTGCTCGGGTCTTCCTTCTTGTTGAGCTTGGGTGCGCAACGCTCCATGCCGGCACGCTCCAGACGCGCCATGACCTGGTCCATTTCGTCAGCCAGCGAGTCCATGGCGCCCTGGGGCGTCTTTTCGCCCGTGACGGCCTGGGCCACGTTCTTCCACCACAGCTGTGCCAGCTTGGGGTAGTCGGGCACATTGGTGCCGGTGGGCGACCATGCCACACGGGCCGGGCTGCGGTAGAACTCGACCAGGCCGCCGAGCTTGGGCGCCATGTCGGTCATGGCCTTGGACTGGATATCGGACTCGCGGATCGGGGTCAAGCCGACCACGGTCTTCTTCAACGAGGTCGTCTTGGCGGTCACGAACTGGGCGTAAAGCCAGGCGGCGGCCGTCTTGTCAGCATCGTGGTTCTTGAAGAAGGTCCACGAACCGACGTCCTGGTAGCCATTCTGCATGCCCTGCTTCCAATACGGGCCGTTGGGGCCAGGGGCCATGCGCCACTTGGGCGTGCCGTCGGCATTCACCACGGGCAGGCCGGGTTTGTTCATGTCGGCGGTGAAGGCGGTGTACCAGAAGATCTGCTGGGCGATCTGGCCCTGGGCAGGCACGGGGCCGGCTTCGCCGAAGGTCATGCCCGTGGCTTCTTTGGGCGCGTATTTCTTCATCCAGTCCACGTACTTGGTCAGTGCATAGACGGCAGCCGGGGAATTGGTGGCGCCACCACGGGCCACCGAGGCGCCCACGGGGGTGCACTTGTCGTCGGCCACGCGGATGCCCCACTCGTCGATAGGCAGTCCATTGGGCGCACCGATGTCGGCCGTGCCAGCCATCGAAAGCCAGGCATCGGTGAAGCGCCAGCCCAGCGACGGATCCTTCTTGCCGTAGTCCATGTGGCCATAGATGGCCTTGCCGTCAATTTGCTTGATATCGTTGGTGAAGAACTCGGCGATGTCTTCGTAAGCGCTCCAGTTCAGCGGCACGCCCAGGTCGTAGCCGTACTTGGCCTTGAACTTGTCCTTGATGTCCTTTCGGTCGAACAGGTCGGCACGGAACCAGTACAGGTTGGCGAATTGCTGGTCGGGCAGCTGGTACAGCTTGCCGTCCGGGCCGGTGGTGAACTTGGTGCCGATGAAATCCTTGAGATCCAGGCCCGGGTTGGTGTATTCCTTGCCAGCACCGGCCATGTAGTCGGTCAGGCTCATGATCTTGCCGTAGCGGTAGTGCGTGCCGATCAGGTCGGAGTCGGAAATCCAGCCGTCATAAATGCTCTTGCCCGACTGCATCGAGGTCTGGAGCTTCTCGACCACGTCGCCTTCCTGGATCAGATCATGCTTGACCTTGATACCCGTGATCTCCTCAAACGCCTTGGCCAGGGTCTTGGATTCGTATTCATGGGTGGTGATGGTCTCCGACACGACCGAGATTTCCTTCACGCCCTTGCCTTGCAGCTTCTTGGCCGCAGCGATGAACCATTTCATCTCCGCCATCTGCTGGTCCTTGCTCAGCGTGGACGGCTGGAACTCGCTGTCGATCCATTTCTTGGCTTCTGCCTCCCCGGCCCAGGCAGCATGGCCCAGGGCCAGTGCGGCTGCAGCAAATGCGACCGCCTTCAGTTGAACCTTCATCATTTGTCTCCTCATTGGGCCTCCCCTTGTCAAAATGAACCCCGGCCGCGGGGGAGGAACGGGCCGGTTTTAGGAAACCTTCAGGCCTTGCGCATGACAAATGCAAGCGCCGCCATCGACAGGAACAGACTGATCCACACCGAGGGCGCAGCCTCCAGCTGGAACCACTGCGCCATCCGTTCGCCCAGTCCCACCCAAGCCAGGTTGATGTAGGCCGCCGTCAGCAGGCCGATGAAAAGCCGGTCCCCGCGCGTCGTCTCGATAGGCAGGAAGCCCTTGCGCAGCACGGTGGGAGACTTGACCTCCCACACCGTCATGCCGATCAGCATGAGCACGATGCAGACGAAGAAAACAGCCACCGGCGTGGTCCACGCCATCCACTCGAACATGGAAAGTACCTCCTCAGACGCGACCCATCGCGAAACCCTTCGCGATGTAGTGCCGCACGAACCAGATGACGATGGCGCCCGGCACGATGGTCAGCACGCCCGCCGCCGCCAGCGTGGCCCAGTCCATGCCCGAGGCCGACACCGTGCGCGTCATCGTCGCCACGATGGGCTTGGCATTCACGCTGGTGAGCGTGCGCGCCAGCAACAACTCAACCCAGCTGAACATGAAGCAGAAGAACGCCGCGACGCCCACGCCCGCCTTGATGAGAGGCAGGAAGATCGTGAGAAAGAAGCGCGGAAACGAGTAGCCGTCGATGTAGGCCGTCTCGTCGATCTCGCGCGGGATACCGCTCATGAAGCCCTCCAGGATCCAGACGGCCAGCGGCACGTTGAACAGCAGGTGCGCCAGCGCCACGGCAATGTGCGTGTCCATGAGCCCCACGGTGGTATAGAGTTGGAAGAACGGCAGCAGAAACACCGCGGGCGGCGTCATGCGGTTGGTCAGCAGCCAGAAGAACACATGCTTGTCGCCCAGGAACTGGTAGCGCGAAAACGCATAGGCCGCCGGCAGCGCCACGGTGAGCGAGATCACCGTGTTGATGGCGACGTAGATCAGACTGTTGATGTAGCCCGAATACCAGGAAGGGTCCGTGAAAATGGTGTGGTAGTTGGCCCACGTGAAATGCTGCGGGAAGAACGAGAAACTCGACAGGATTTCCTCGTTCGTCTTGAAGCTCATGTTCACCATCCAGTAGATGGGCAGCACGGCGAAGACCAGGTACGCGATCAAAAAGAGCGATCGCTTGTGAAAGCGCTTTTCATTCATGGCCAGCTCCTTCCTGGCGTGCCGTTCCGACCCGCTGCATCCAGTTGTAGAGAATGAAGCACAGCAGCAGGATGATGAGGAAATAGATCAGGGAGAACGCTGCTGCGGGCCCCAGGTCGAATTGACCCACCGCCTTGGTGGTCAGGTACTGGCTCAGGAACGTGGTGGCATTGCCCGGGCCGCCGCCGGTGAGCACGAACGGCTCGGTGTAGATCATGAAACTGTCCATGAAGCGCAGCAGCACGGCGATCATCAACACCCCCCGCATCTTCGGCAGCTGGATGTAGCGGAACACCGCCAGCTTGCTGGCCCCGTCGATGCGTGCGGCCTGGTAGTAGGCGTCGGGAATCGAACGCAGCCCGGCGAAAGCCAACAATGCCACCAACGGCGTCCAATGCCACACATCCATGAGCAGGACCGTGAGCCAGGCATGCGTCGAATTTCCGGTGTAGCTGTATTCGATGCCTGCCACCTGAAACATGCGGCCCATCAGGCCGATATCGGCCCGGCCATAGATCTGCCAGATGGTGCCCACCACATTCCAGGGAATCAGCAGCGACAGCGCCACGATCACCAGCACGGCGGACGACTTCCAGCCCTGCGCCGGCATGGACAGCGCCAGTGCAATGCCCAGCGGAATTTCGACGGCCAGCACCGCCAGCGAGAACGTGATCTGTCGCCACAGGGCGGAATGCAACTCCTCGTCGCGCATGATGGCGGCAAACCATTCGGTGCCCACGAACACGCGGCGCTCGGGCGAGATGATGTCCTGCACCGAATAGTTCACCACCGTCATCAGCGGAATGATGGCGGAGAACGCCACACACAGCAGCACGGGCAGGATCAGGAACCAGGCTTTCTGGTTGACCGGCTTGGTGGTGGTGCTCATGGCAACAACTCCTCGTTTTGGTAGTAGCAGGTGTGCTCACCCAGCACCTGCAGCCAGACTGGATCACCCTGCGATGGCAGGCGTTGCTCGGGGCCAAAGCGTGCCCGCACCGTCCACTCGCCCACCTGTGCAGTCAGCATGAAATAGGTGCCGATGTCCTGCACGCGCTGCACGGTGCACGGCAGCGCACCGGGCTGCCCGGGCTGGGCCAGCACCAGGTATTCAGGGCGCACGCCGACCTGCAGGGCACCTTCGGGCAGGCGGCGCGGCACCGGCTGCTCCAGCGCATGGCCGGCCACCTGAAGGCGGTCACCCTCCAATTGCGCGGGCAGGAAGTTCATACCAGGCGAGCCGATGAAATGACCCACGAATACATGCTGCGGTCGCTCGAACAGCGCGTCAGCCGACCCGACCTGCACGGCACGCCCGCGCGTCATCACCACCACCTGGTCGGCGAAAGTGAGGGCCTCGACCTGGTCGTGCGTCACGTAGATCAGCGTGAGCTTGAGCTCGTGGTGGATCTGCTTGAGCTTGCGCCGCAGCTGCCACTTGAGGTGCGGGTCGATCACCGTGAGCGGCTCGTCGAACAGCACGGCCGACACGTCCGAGCGCACCAGGCCCCGGCCGAGCGAGATTTTCTGCTTGGCGTCGGCCGACAGGCCCGCGGCGCGCTGGTTGAGCTGCCCGCTCATCTCCAGCATCTCGGCGATCACGCCGACACGCCGGCGAATCTGTTCCTCGGGCACCTTGCGGTTGCGCAGGGGGAAGGCCAGGTTCTCGGCCACCGTCATGGTGTCGTAGATCACCGGGAACTGGAACACCTGGGCAATGTTGCGGTCCTGCGGCGTGGCGCGCGTGACATCGCGGCCGTCGAACAACACCTTGCCATGCGAGGGCACGAGCAGCCCCGACATGATGTTGAGCATGGTGGTCTTGCCACAGCCCGAGGGGCCGAGCAGCGCGTAGGCGCCACCGTCCTCGAACTCCATCTTCAGGGGCAACAACGCATAGTCGCTGTCCTGCCGCGGGTCGGGCTTGTAGGAATGCGCCAGGTCGAGCGTGATGTGCGCCATGGTCAGCAGCCTCCCGGACGCTGCGGGGCCAGCAGCAGGCCGCCGTCTCCGCCGAACACATAGACCTGCGCCGGGCTGAAATACAGCGTCACCGTCGCCCCCAGCTCGAAGTAATGCACCCCGGTGACCTGCGCCACCACTTCGCCCAGCGGCGTGGCGGCGTGCACGAAGGTGTCGGAGCCGGAAATCTCGGCCAGCTCGACCTCGCCCCGCACCGCCACGTCGCCCGGACGCTCATGTACGCGCAGGGCGCTGGCGCGCACGCCCACGGTCAGTTCCGATGCCGCGGGCACGGCCAACGGCGGGCACGGCACCAGTTCCACGCCGCCTTGCAGACGCAGGCCCTGCGGCGTGGCCACGGCCGGCACCAGGTTGATGGGAGGGTCGCTGAAGGCCCGGGCCACGCGCAGCGAGCACGGCTCGTGGAACACCTCGGCCGTGGGGCCGTACTGCAGCAGGCGCCCCTCGTCGAGCACGGCGGTGTAACCGCCCAGCAGCAGAGCCTCGCCCGGCTCGGTGGTGGCATAGACCACGGTGGACTGCCCAGCGGCGAACAGCTGCGAGAGTTCTTCGCGCAGCTCCTCGCGCAGCTTGTAGTCGAGGTTCACCAGGGGTTCATCGAGCAGCATCAGCGGCGCTCCCTTGGCCAGGGCCCGTGCCAGCGCAACGCGCTGCTGCTGTCCGCCCGAAAGCTCCGCCGGCAGGCGGTCGAGGAACATGTCGATGTGCAGGCGCTCGGCCAGCTCACGCACGCGCGCCGCGATGTTCTTCTCGCCGCGCAGTTTCAGCGGCGAAGCGATGTTGTCCGCCACCGTGAGCGACGGGTAGTTGATGAACTGCTGGTACACCATGGCCACGTTGCGCTCGCGCACCGGCATGCCGGTCACATCCCGGCCGTCGACCCGCACCTTTCCGCCCGTGGGTACATCCAGCCCCGCCATGATGCGCATCAGGCTGGTCTTGCCGGCCTGCGTGGCGCCCAGCAATACGGTCACGGCATTGCTGTGCAAGGCCATGTCCATGCCGTGGAGCCATGTCTGCGCTCCCACCTTTTTGCTGATGCACTCCAGTACCAGCTCCATTGCTCCACCTTTCTTGCGGGCGACACCCGCCTGCCACTGCTCCAGCGGCCGCGCGCCGCTTTTCGTATCTTTTCATTTTTGTTCTTTTTTGTTCGCAATGTATCAAGGTTAACCCTTAATGTGTTCCTTTTTTTTCGTTTTACATTTCGCCTTACAGTGATTGACACCACAAGCTCCGCTGGAACCCGCGTGAACACGAACCCCCGACAAATCCTGATCCTCGAAGCCGTGCGTGCCCGCCAGTCGGCCACCGTGGAAGAACTGGCTGAAACCCTGGGCGTGACGCTGCAGACCGTGCGGCGCGACGTGCAGCGCCTGTCCGAAAAAGGGCTGCTGATGCGCTTCCATGGCGGCGTGCGCGCCCCCAGCTCCACCGTGGAAAACCTGGCCCACAACCACCGCGAATCGCTACATTCGGAAGGCAAGGCACGGATCGCCCGGGCCGTCGCCCGACAGGTGCCCAACCACTGCTCGTTGATCCTGAATATCGGCACCACCACCGAGGCCATTGCCAAGGCGCTGCTGCACCACCAGGGCCTGCGCGTCATCACCAACAACCTCAATGTGGCGGCCATCCTGTGCGGCAACCCGGACTGCGAGGTCATCGTGGTCGGTGGCGTGGTGCGCTCGCGCGACCGGGGCATCGTGGGCGAAGCGGCGGTGGACTTCATCCGCCAGTTCCGGGTGGACATCGCCATCATCGGCATCTCGGGCATCGAGGCCGATGGCTCGCTGCGCGATTTCGACTACCGCGAGGTGAAGGTGGCCCAGACCATCGTGGAGCACGCACGTGAAGTCTGGCTGGCGGCCGACCACAGCAAATTCAACCGCCCAGCCATGGTGCAACTGGCCACACTCGACCAGATCGACCGGCTGTTCACCGACGAAATGCCACCCGAGCCTTTCCCGGCCCTGCTGGAGAACGCCGACGTGCAGTTGGTGGTGGCGACAGACTGACCTCCTCTTTCGACCCATTCCCATGACTTACCTGCTTGCACTCGACCAGGGCACCTCCAGCTCGCGCAGCATCGTGTTTGACGAACGGGGCCACATCGTGGCCCAGGCCCAGCGCGAACTGCCGCAGATCTATCCCCGGCCCGGCTGGGTGGAGCACGACCCGATGGAGATCTGGCGCACGCAGCTCGCCACGGCGCGCGAAGCGCTGGCCCAGGCGGGCATCGCGGCGGGCAGCGTGCGCGCCGTCGGCATCACGAACCAGCGCGAGACCACGGTGCTGTGGAACCGCCAGACCGGCCAGCCCGTGCACCACGCCATCGTCTGGCAGGACCGCCGCGCCGAACCCGCCTGCGCCCTGCTGCGCGAGCAGGGGCACGCCGACACCATCCAGGCCAAGACCGGGCTGCTGATCGATGCCTATTTTTCAGGCACCAAGCTGCAGTGGCTGCTGGACCATGTGCCCGGCGCGCGCGATGCGGCCGAACGCGGCGAGCTGGCCTTCGGCACCGTGGACAGCTGGCTCATCTGGCAGCTCACCCACGGCCAGGTGCATGTGACGGACGTCAGCAACGCCTCGCGCACCATGCTCTTCAACGTGCGCACCAACCAATGGGACGATGAACTGCTCGCACTCTTGCGCATCCCCAAGGCACTCCTGCCCGAGGTGCTGCCGTCGAGCAGCCATTTCGGCGACATCGCGGCCGACCTGCTGGGCCACCCCATCCGCATCGGCGGCGTGGCCGGCGACCAGCAGAGCGCGCTGTTCGGCCAGGCGTGCTTCAGCGCAGGTATGGCCAAGAACACCTATGGCACGGGCTGCTTCATGCTCATGCACACCGGCCAGAACTTCCAGACCTCGCGCAACGGCCTGCTCACCACGAGCGCAGCACAAGCTGGGAAACAGCCCGAATTCGCGCTGGAGGGCAGCGTGTTTGTCGGCGGCGCCGTGGTGCAGTGGCTGCGCGACGGGCTGCGCGCCATCTCCACGAGCAGCGAGGTCGAATCATTGGCACTCTCGGTGCCCGACTCGGGCGGTGTGATGATGGTGCCCGCCTTCACCGGCCTGGGCGCGCCCTACTGGAAGCCCGACGCACGCGGCACCATTACAGGCCTCACGCGCGGCACCACGCTGGCGCACATCGCGCGCGCCGCGCTGGAGAGCATCGCCTACCAGAGCGCCGCCTTGCTGCTGGCCATGAGCCGCGACGCCGTGGCCGCGGGCGGCCAGCCAGTGAGCGAGCTGCGCGTGGACGGCGGCGCCTGCATCAACGACCTGCTGATGCAGTTCCAGGCGGACCTGCTGGGCATCCCCGTGGTGCGCCCGGCCGTCATCGAGACCACGGCGCTGGGCGCCGCCTACCTCGCCGGCCTGTCGTGCGGCGTGTACGGCAGCACCGACGAGCTTTCTCGCCTGTGGCGCGCCGAGCGCCGCTTCGTGCCCACCCTGCCCGCCGCCCGGGCCCAGGAGCTGATGGCGCGCTGGGAACACGCTGTACGCCAAGCCACTTTGGAGTAGGGTAGGAACCCCCCCCTGAGTCGCCTTCGGCGCCTTCCCCCCGCTCTCGCATCGCTACGCGCTGCGGGCAGGGGGACGCCACCAGTGCGGCGGTGCGGCCCTTGCACGGTGGCTGCCGGCCCGGGCCACACCGATTGCATACGCCGAGAGAGATGGCGCTGAGCGCCGACTCTTTTTCTGTTGGCGCTACCATCGTGGCCCCTGTAGTTGCCACTTCGCACCGCACCATGAGCCCTACCCCCGACTCCTCCCCACAGCTCCCCGTGATCGCCTTCATCGGCGGCGGCAACATGGCCAGCGCCATCATTGGCGGGCTGATCCGCCAGGGCCACCCGGCCGGCCAGATCGAGGTGGTGGAGCCCTGGGACGAGGCTCGCGCGGCACTGCGCAAGAGCTTTGCCATCGAGGCCCTGCCCGCCCCCGGCCCCCAGCTGGCGCGCGCCGGCATCGTGGTCTGGGCCGTCAAGCCGCAGACCTTCAAGGAGGCCGCCGCGCAGGCGCGCGAGCACACCCAGGGGGCCTTGCACCTGAGTGTGGCCGCCGGCATCCGCTCCGACAGCATCGCCCAGTGGCTGGGCAGCGAATGCATCGTGCGCACCATGCCCAACACGCCCGCGCTGGTGGGCAAGGGCATGAGTGCGCTGTACGCGCGCCCAGGCGTCAGCGCCGCGCAGTGCCAGAGCGTGGAGGCCATCATGGCCACCACGGGCGAATTCCTGTGGGTGGAGAGCGAAAAACAGCTCGACGCCGTGACCGCCCTCTCGGGTTCGGGCCCGGCCTATGTCTTCTACTTCCTGGAGGCCATGACGCGCGCCGGTGTCGGCATGGGCCTGACCGAGCCGCAGGCGCACCAGCTGGCCGTGGGCACGTTTGTGGGTGCGTCGGAGCTGGCCCGCCGCTCCGACGAGCCCCCGGCCTTGCTGCGCCAGCGCGTCACGTCCAAGGGCGGCACGACCTACGCCGCCTTGCAGTCCATGGAGGCAGCGGGCGTGGCCGCCAGCTTTGAGGCCGCCATGCGGGCCGCAGAGCAGCGTGCCCATGAGCTAGGCGACGAGTTTGGTTCTTGAAGTGTTTTTGGCCTCTAGCGCTTATCCAGCAAGCGCCACCAGCTATCAATTTGGAAGCAATCAACGCAAGGCGTAGCTGCCCACGATCCCCAGAAACACGGTGAACCCGATCCAGTGATTCTCGCGGAACGCGCGAAAGCACCCCTCGCGCGTGCGTCCCCGGATCAGGTGCCAGTGCCAGGCCACCTGCGCCAGCACGGCGGCAAGCGCTATGTAAAAAAGAGCACCTAGCGAAAGCGGGGCAAGGGCTACAGCCCAAAAAAGCACAAAACCTAGATAAAACACCACGATGGCCACCACATCGAAGCGCCCGAGCGTGATGGCCGAGGTCTTCATGCCGATCTTCAGATCGTCGTCGCGGTCCACCATGGCGTATTCAGTGTCGTAGGCCAGCACCCACAGCAGGTTGCCCAGCACCAGCCACAGCGCCAGCCATGGCACCTCGCCCCGCACGGCGGTAAACGCCATGGGGATGCCCATGCTGAAGGCCACGCCCAGCACGGCCTGCGGCATGGAAAAAAAACGCTTGGTGAAGGGGTAGAGGATGGTCACCGCCAGCGCAGGCAGCGACCAGGCCACGGTGGGCGTGTTGGTGGTGAGCACCAGCGCAAAGGCCACCAGCGCCAGCGCCGCGCCCACGCCCAGCGCCTCGCGCCCCGACACCGCGCCACAGGTGATGGGGCGCTGCGCGGTGCGCTTGACGTGGCGGTCGAAGTCGCGGTCGGCCACATCGTTCACGCAGCAGCCCGCGCTGCGCATCAGGATGGTGCCCAGCGTGAACACCGCCAGCAGGTGCCAGCCCGGGAATCCCCCCGCCGCGATCCACAGCGCGCTGAGCGTGGGCCACAGCAGCAGCAGCCAGCCGGCGGGGCGGTTCCAGCGGATCAGGTCAAGGTACAGGGAAAGGCGGCTGCGGTGCGGGGATGACATGCGGACAGGAAAAGGACGTTGGGTGGGCAGCGCCGGACGGCGCGCCCCGGTTTATACGCCATCGTCCGGCACCGCCGGCGGCTCCAGGCCCGCCGCCACACCGCGCAGAAAAGCCACCACCTCCAGCGGCGCCTCCAGCCGCGCGGCCAGCACGCCCGCCTGCACCGTGTCGCGCAGCGCCCCCACATCGGCCTGCTGCTGGCTGGCGCGCTCGTGCCAGCGCCCGGCGCGTTCGGGCAGCAGCGTGCGCAGAGCCTCGATGTTGTAGCGCAGGCGCTTGGCCAGCAGGCGCGCCCGGTGCTGGCCGGCAGCGTCCACGGCATCCCGGCGGGCCTTCTTCCAGCGCAAGCACAGCCGTGCCACGCGCTCGCGCGCCCAGCGGCGCGCAGGCACGGCGGGCACCTGCGGCGCGGCGCCGAGCGCCTCCAGCCAGTGCGTGATGCCCAGCAGGGACTGGCCAGTGAGCGGCTCCTGCAGCGCCAGGCGCACCGCCTTGCGCTGCAGCGTGGCGGCGGCGCGGAAGGATTGCTCCACGGCCGCCCAGGTGAGCGCCCGCCGGGCGTCGCCCGCGACATACGCGGGTTGCAGCGTCGGCAGCGTCTGGGTGCAGGCGACATCCAGGTCGCGCAGTTCGCCCAGCAGGTCCAGCAGCGGCTGCAGCCCCGGCCAAGCGGGCGGCGGCACGGCCAGCCCGGGGCCCAGCAGGCGCAGTGCAGAACGAAAACGGCGCCAGCCCACACGCGCCTGGTGCACCAGTTCGGGGTGGTCCGCCCCCAGCAGCGCATGCAGGTTGGCCGTGAACTGGTCGAACATTTCCGACAGCAACGGTACGGCCAGCGCCTGCAGGCTGGCACGGCGCGGGGGCACGGGCGGGCGGGCGCGCTGCGGCGCATCCAGCACGCCCTGCGCCAGGGCAAAGCCGCGCTGGGCCTTGCTGGCCGACAGGGGCAACACGGCCACGCGGCGGGCGATCTGCCCTGCCAGACGGAACAAGGCCTCGGGCGGCCCCGAGAGCAGTTCGAGTTCCAGCTCGCACACCGGGGCGGTGCGCCCATCGGCCACGATCTGGCCCACATCCAGCGCCACCTCGATGGCGGTGCCGCCGCGCAGCCGCACGGTCCAGCGGGTGCGCTCGAAATCGGTGGAAAAGCAGGGTTTCAGGGCCGCGAACAGCGTCCCGTCCGGGTCCAGCCGCCGCCAGGGCGGCGCCTCGCGCAGAGCTTTCTGCTGCAATGCGGGCCCGTCCACAGGCACCTCCCACTCGCCGCGCCGGCTCAACGCCGAGAGGCCGGCATCGGCGGTCTTGAGGGTTTGCAGCCACTGGGACGCAACGCCGCCGTCCACACGCCGGATGCGCAGCGCCGCGCGCTGGCGCCGCAGGGCCTGGTCGGAGGTGTCGTAGTAGAGGTTGTGCGCCTGCTGGTGCACGGGCCGGTGCCGCGCCAGCGCGGGCACGGCCGACAGGCGCCGCAGCAGCGGCCCGGCGCTGCCCGCCGGGAGTGCCAACTTGATCTCGATTTCTGCGCCCTGGCCCGGCGCGGCGGCATCGGTGCTGGTGCTCATGCGGTGCCCGCAGCGATCACTCTTCGAGCAGCGAACGCAGCATCCAGGCGGTCTGCTCGTGCACCGTCAGGCGCTGGGTCAGCAGGTCGGCCGTGGGTTCGTCGCTGGCCTTGTCCACCACCGCGAACAGGCTGCGCGCAGTGCGCGCCACGGCCTCATGGCCCTCGACGAGGATGCGCACCATGTCCATCGCCTTGGGTGGCTTGGCCGGCGCATCGGGCACGCTGGCGAGCTTGCCGAATTCGGCATACGAGCCCGGCGCCACATGGCCCAGCGAGCGGATGCGCTCGGCAATCGGGTCCACGGCGTTCCACAGTTCGGTGTACTGCGCCATGAACATGGCGTGCAGCGAGTTGAACATCGGCCCCGTCACGTTCCAGTGGAAGTTGTGCGTGGTCAGGTACAGCGTGTAGGTGTCGGCCAGCAGGCGCGCGAGGCCCTGGGCAATGGCCGCGCGGTCTTTGTCGCTGATGCCGATGTGGATGCTGGGCGCAGTGGTCTTGGAGGCTTTGGCCATGGTCTTCTCCTGGGAAATGGGAATACAAAAGGTCTGCCACGCAGACATGCAAACACTGTAGCGCAGGCACCATGCATCCCGTGCCAAAAACCCTGCGCCGGGAGCTGACCCTTCAGCTGTCCATTCTGCGAACGCGGCACCCGCAACCCATGAAACCGACGCGCCCCTGGCCAAGGCCGCGGTGAAAGGGCCGCCCGCGACGCATGAAACTGGCGCGCCCCAAGCCAGGGCTCCAGCGCAAGGGCCGCCCCGCCGCGCTGGGAGCGTCCCCCTGCCCGCAGCGCTCAGCGCTGCGAGAGCGGGGGGAAGGCGCCGGAGGCGACTCAGGGGGGTGTTTCATCTCAAGACAGGCGCATGACGCCCGGCAGCTCGCAGGCGTAGATGGCGTTGCGCAGCGCTGCAATGGCCTCATAGCGCGTGAAGCTGCGGCGCCAGGCCAGCACCACGCGGCGCATGGGCGGCGCGCTGCCATCGGTTTCCTGGATGGGCAGGTAGCGGATGTGCGGCTGGTCCGTCTTGCGCCGGCGCGCCGATACCGTGAGCGCCTCGCGCGGCACGGCCAGGCGCGGCACCAGGGTCACCCCCATGCCTGCGGCCACCATGTGCTTGATGGTCTCCAGCGAAGAACCCTCGAAAGTCTTGCGAATGCCCTCGGCGTTGCTGGCAAAGCGCGCGAACTCGGGGCAGACCTCCAGCACATGGTCGCGAAAGCAGTGGCCCGCCCCCAGCAGCAGCATGTTCTCGCTTTTGAGTTCTGCGGCCGACACCGACTTCTGCGATGCCAGCGGATGGTGACTGGGCAGGGCCGCCATGAAAGGCTCGTCGTACAGCGGGGCCATCGCCAGCCCGGTGTCGGGAAAGGGCTCGGCCAGGATGGCGCAGTCGATCTCTCCCGTGCGCAGCATCTCCAGCAGCTTGACGGTGAAGTTCTCCTGCAGCATCAGCGGCATCTGCGGCGTGTTCCGGATGGAATTGCGCACGAGGTCGGGCAGCAGATAGGGGCCGATGGTGTAGATCACGCCCAGCGTCAGGGCACCGGCCAGCGGGTCCTTGCCGCGCTTGGCGATTTCCTTGATGGCGGCGGCCTGCTCCAGCACGCTTTGCGCCTGGCGCACGATCTCTTCGCCCAGTGGCGTGACGCTGACCTCGCTCGCGCTGCGTTCGAACAGCTTGACATCGAGTTCTTCTTCCAGCTTCTTGACGGCCACCGACAGCGTGGGCTGCGACACGTAGCAGGCATCGGCTGCGCGGCCAAAATGCTTTTCGCGCGCCACGGCCACGATGTATTTGAGTTCGGTAAGGGTCATGAGGATGGCAGTGTAAGCCCGCCGCACCAGGGCACAGGCCCTGCACGGGTGCACCGTCCAGGCAGCATGCCTGTGCGCGTTTTCCGTGTCGTCTTCTATGATGCACCCCACCATGCCTCTGCGTACACCCCGGTCCCTGCACCTGCGTTTGTGGGTCGTCATTGCCGTGGCCAGCCTCCCGGTGTTTCTGATGGCTTTTTTTGACTACCGGGAACGACGCCAGGACGCCGTCGCGGGGCTTGAAAACGAAGTTACCCGGATGCTGACCGCCGCCCGTCTGGCAGAAGAATCGGCCCTGCGCAACATGCAGCAGACGTTCCAGATCATGGCCCGCGCCGACAACCTGCAGTCGCTCGACAGCGCCGACTGCTCGGGCCTGGCCCAGCGCCTGCTGCAGTCCATGGACGATTTCGCCAACCTCGGTGCCGCCCTGCCCGATGGCACGGTGTTCTGCAGCGCCAGCCCCTCCAGCACCCGGGTTTCTGTCGGCGACCGCGCCTGGTTCAAGGACGCCCTGGCTACCGAAGGCATCACGTCCGGTGAATTCGTCACCGGACGCATCTCGCGCAAGCAGGGCATGGTGTTTGGCTACCCGGTGCGGGATGACCAGGGCCGGCTCAAAGCCATTTTGTTCGCCGCCATCCAGATCAACTGGTTCGATCGGCTGATTGCCGAGTTCATGCTGCCCGACGGCTGGAATGCCTTTTTGCTGGGCGGGGACGGCGCCGTGCTCTCCTACCACCCGGCCACCAGTCGCCCGCAGGCGAACCTGGAGCAGGCGGCACCATTCCTGCAGGCCTTGCGGGAAGGCAGGCGCCTGAGCGAACTCGAAGGCCTGGACGGCAACCGCCGGATGTACGGCATTGCAGCGCCAAACTTTTCCAGATCGCCCCTGCTCGTGGCGATTGGCGCCCCGCTGGACCGCACCGTGGCCCGCATCGACCAGGGCTTCTGGTGGCGCATCGTGTTGCTGGCAGGCATTGCAATGGTGTCCATCCTCACGGCCCGCTTCTACATTTACGGCCTGATCGAATCGTGGACGCACCAGATCACCGAGGCCATCAACAGCGTGGCCTCGGGCCGCCTGCAGACGCGCATCCGGCGCTTCTCGCCGGTACAGGAGCTGCACGCCGTGGAGCGCGGCATCAACCACATGGCCAGCGAACTGCAAAAGCGTGAAGCCGACCTGCGCCGCCTCTCGGCGGCCGTGGAGCAAAGCCCCGAGGCCATCGTGATCACCGATACCGATGCACGCATCGAGTACGTGAACGACGCCTTTGTGCGTTCGAGCGGTTACACGCGCCCCGAGGTGCTGGGCCAGAACCCGCGCATCCTCAACCGCGGGCTGACGCCGCCGGCCACCTACACCGCCATGTGGACTGCCCTGATGTCGGGCCAGCCCTGGCGCGGGGAACTCTTCAACACCCGCAAAGACGGCAGCCCCTACGTGGAGATGGCCACCATCGCCCCCATCCTCGATGAGGACGGCAAAGTCAGCCACTATGTCTCCACCAAGGAGGACATAACCCAGCGCAAGCAGTCGGAGGCGCTGGTTCACCAGCTGGCCTACTACGACGCGCTGACCCGCCTGCCCAACCGCGCCCTGCTGCACGAGCGCCTGCAGCAGGCCGTAGAGGCCAGCACGCAGGGCGCCGCCCAGGGCCTGCTGCTGCTGGTCGATATCGACCGGTTCAAGCAGATCAACGACACGCGCGGCCACGCCACCGGCGACCGGCTGCTACGCGAGATGGCGCGGCGCATCCAGGGCTGCACGGGCGAGTCCGACACCGTGGCACGGCTGGGCAGCAACACCTTCGGCATCGTCGTGCCCGACCTCCAAGGCTCCTGCGACCTGGCACAATCACTGGCGCAGCAGGTACACCACGCCCTGGCGGCACCCTACGACCTCGAAGATGCCAGGCGGCTCTACGCCACCACCAGCATGGGCATCGCCCTGTTCTGCGCCGGCACGCCCACACCCGACATCCTGCTCAAACAGGCCGAAGTGGCGCTCTACCGCGCCAAGGACGAGGGCGGCAACGCCGTTCTGTTCTTCGATGCGCCGATGCAGGCGGCCGTCGATGCCCGCGCGGCGCTGGAAATGGCCCTGCGCGACGCGGTCGAACTGCAGGCCTTTCGCCTGTTCTACCAGGTGCAGGTGGACCAGTACGGCGCCGTGGTGGGCGCCGAGGCGCTGATCCGCTGGGTCGGTGCCGATGGCAAGGTAGTGTCTCCAGCCGATTTCATTCCGCTGGCCGAAGAAACCGGGCTGATCGTGCCCATGGGCCAATGGGTGCTGGATACCGCCTGCCGGCAGCTGGCCCACTGGCAGGATCGCCGCGAAACCAGCCACCTGACACTGGCCATCAACGTGAGTGCACGGCAGTTTCACCAGGCCGACTTTGTGCCCCAGGTGCGGGCGGCACTGGAGAACACCCACATCAACCCCGGCGGACTCAAGCTGGAGCTCACCGAAAGCGTGATCCTGGGCGACATCGAGACCACCATTGAGCGCATGCACCAGTTGCGCGAGCTGGGCATCCGCTTCGCGCTGGACGACTTCGGCACGGGCTACTCCTCACTGTCCTACCTCAAGCGCCTGCCGTTCGACCAGCTCAAGATCGACCAGGCGTTCATCCGCGACATGCTGACCGACAACACCAGCAACGCCATCGTGCGGGCCATTCTGGTCATGAGCGAGGCATTGGGCCTCGAAGTCGTGGCCGAAGGTGTGGAAACAGCGGCCCACCGCGCTTTCCTCATCCAGCACGGTTGCCAGGTCTGCCAGGGCTACCTGCTGGGCCGCCCGGTGCCCATCGCCGCCTGGGAGGCCGCACACCTGGCAGTACCGGCGCCGCCCGCCCAGAGCGGCTCTACGCCTTGAGGTAGTCGGCGCGGCCGCCGAGCCAGCGCGCCACATGGCGGTCAGCCCATTCGGGGTAACGGTCGAGCATCAGCGGTGCCGTGACACGCGCCCATTCGAGCAGGTGGGTGTCGGTGGCCAGGTCGGCAAAGCGCAGAAGCGCATCGCCCGACTGGCGCGCACCCAGGAATTCGCCCGGCCCGCGGATCTCCAGGTCGCGCCGCGCGATCTCGAAACCGTCATGGGTCTCCACCATGGCGCGCAGCCGCTCCTTGGCGGTCTCGCCCACGCGGCCGCTGTCGTTGGTGGCGTAGAGCAGTACGCAGGCCGAGGCCGCCGCGCCCCGCCCCACCCGGCCACGCAGCTGGTGCAACTGCGAGAGGCCAAAGCGCTCGGCGTGCTCGATGACCATGAGCGAGGCGTTGGGCACGTCCACGCCGACCTCGATCACCGTGGTGCTGACCAGCACCCCCATCTGGCCGCTGGCAAACAGCGCCATCACGGCCTTCTTCTCGGCAGAAGGCATGCGCGAATGCAGCAGGCCCACCATCACGCCGGGCAGGGCCTCGCTGAGCTCGGCATGCGTGGCCGTGGCGTTGGACAGGTCCAGCGCCTCGCTCTCCTCGATGAGCGGGCACACCCAGTACACCTGCCGCCCGGCAGCCACCTGGGCGCCGATGCGCTCTATCACCTCGTCCTTTCGGCTGTCGGCAATCAGCTTGGTGACGATGGGCGTGCGCCCCGGCGGCAGCTCGTCGATGACCGAGACGTCGAGGTCGGCGTAGTAGCTCATGGCCAGCGTGCGCGGGATGGGCGTGGCGCTCATCATCAGCATGTGCGGCTCCATGCCGTGCGCCTCCAGTTTGCGGCGCAGTTCCAGGCGCTGCGCCACGCCAAAGCGGTGCTGCTCGTCGATGATCGCCAGCGCCAAGTTTTTGAAGCGCACCTGCTCCTGAATCACGGCGTGGGTGCCCACCACCAGCGCGGCCTCGCCGCTTTCCACCAGCGCCAGCATGGCGGAGCGCTCCTTCTTCTTCTGCCCACCCACCAGCCAGGCCACGCGCCGGCCGCTGGCGGCCAGCAGGGGTTCGAGCCAGCCGATCATCTTGGCGAAATGCTGTTCGGCCAGGATTTCGGTGGGCGCCATCAGTGCGCACTGCCAGCCGGCATCCATGGCTCGGCAGGCCGCCAGCGCCGACACCACGGTTTTGCCCGAGCCCACGTCCCCCTGCAACAGGCGGTGCATGGGTACGGGGCGGGCCAGGTCGGCGGCGATCTCCTCGCCCACGCGGCGCTGGGCCGCCGTGAGGCCGAAGGGCAGAACGGCCAGCAACTGCTCGTGCAGGGGCTGGCCGTTCTGCAATGGGCGCGAGCCGAGCACGGGCGCGCGGAGCTGGTCGCGCGCGCGGCGCGACTGCTGCTGCGAGAGCTGCTGCGCCAGCAGCTCCTCGGCCTTGAGGCGCTGCCAGGCCGGGTGGCTGTGGTCTTCCAGCGTGGCCAGCGCTACATCGGGCGCAGGATGATGCAAAAATGTGAGCGCCTCACGCAATCCGCATAAGCGCTGGAGGCCATTTTTACTTGTGAATCGACCCACCGGCGGCTCCAGACCCGGTGGCAGTGTTTCCGACAGATCAGCGCGCTGCAGCGCGCTCACCACGGCCCGGCGCAGGTAGGGTTGGGGCAAGCCCGCCGTGGTGGGGTAAACCGGGGTGAGCGCAGCGGGCAGCTCGCCGCCCGCCACACGAAACTGCGGGTGCAGCATCTGCCGCCCCCAGAAACCGCCCTTGACCTCGCCCCGGATGCGCAGCCGCGCGCCCACAGCCAGGGTCTTCTGGTGCGAGGGGTAGAAGCTGAAGAACGTCAGCTCGCAGGTGCCGGTGCCGTCGTCCACCATCACCTTGAGCATGCGGCGCGGGCGCAGCTGCACCTCACTGGACGTGACCGTGGCCTCGATCTGCGCCACTTCGCCGTCGCGGGCGTTGCGCAGCAGGGTGATGCGGGTTTCATCCTCGTAGCGCAGCGGCAGGTGCAGCGCCAGATCGATGTCGCGCAGCAGGCCGAGCTTGTGCAGGGCCTTCTGCGCCACCGAGGCCCCGGCCTTGGCGGGCGCCCGGGCGGCGGCTCGGGGAACAGCGGAAGAGGCAGCGGGCATGGAAACAGCGCAAACGGTGCAGCACAGAAAATCTCGGACAGGAAAAGGCTACCACGCCTGCCCAGCCCTCCATCTTGCCCGTGCTGCCGCGCCTGCGAATACCTTGGGTCTGCCGTGCATCGGCGCGCTCAGCTGCAGCGGGCCTTGGCATGGCGTCGCTCACCACCTGCATGGGGTGCCAGACCGAGGTTCATCGGGGTTCACCCGGGTTGACTGCAGGCCGTTGCTGGTTCAAGGATTTTTTCAGCACCTGCGGAAAAAGGACTAACATCGTTGCTCTTTGTTACGCCCCTGTGACCTTTTCCCTGCCAGCCACCATGCTCAAACGCATCGACGTGAAGCACCTCACCCTGGGGATGTACCTGCACGAATTCTGCGGCTCCTGGATGGAGCACCCGTTCTGGCGGACGCGGTTCGTGCTCGATGATCCTCACGACCTCGAACGCATCCACGCTACCGCCATCCGCGAAGTCTGGATCGACATCTCCCGCGGCAAGGATGTCGCCGCCGGCACGGCCGCGCTCACCCGCGAAGAGGTTGACGCCCGCATTGACACCGATTTCAGCCGCCTCGAAGACCTGCCGCCCCTGGTGGTGGCGCCGCCCGAGCCGCCAGCCCTTCCGTCCTATGGCCGGATACCGGCAAGCATGAAGGATGAACTGGGCCGGGCCGTCTCGATCTGTCGCCAGGCCAAGGATGCGATGGTGTCGATGTTCAGCGAGGCCCGCATGGGCAAGGCGGTCAACGCCCAGAGTGCCAACCTCCTGGTAGAGGAAATCTCCAACTCGGTGCTGCGCAACCCCGGCGCGCTGATCAGCCTGGCCCGCCTGAAAACCATTGATGACTACACCTACATGCACTCGGTGGCGGTGTGCGCGCTGATGGTGGCGCTGGCACGGCAGATTGGCCTGGGTGAAGCCCACACGCGCACGGCCGGCATGGCCGGGCTGCTGCACGACCTGGGCAAGGCCAACATTCCGCTGGCCGTGCTGAACAAACCCGGCAAACTGACCGACAGCGAATTCGCCGTGGTGCGAAGCCACCCCATGGAGGGCTACCTGCTGCTCAAGGAAGGAAGCAACGTGGAAGCAGCCGTGCTCGATGCCTGCCTGCACCACCACGAAAAAATGGATGGCACGGGCTACCCCGACAAGTTGCCGGGCGACAAGATCAGCCTGATTGCCAAAATGGCCGCCATCTGCGATGTGTACGACGCCATCACCTCCGACCGGCCCTACAAGCGCGGCTGGGACCCGTCCGAATCGATCCGCCGCATGGCCGAATGGAGCAGCGACCACTTCGATCCGCGCCTGTTCCAGGCCTTCGTCAAGAGCATCGGCATCTACCCGGTGGGCTCGCTGGTGCGCCTGAGCTCCGGGCGCATCGGCGTGGTGACCGAGCAGGCGCCCAAGTCGCTGGTCACGCCACGCGTGAAGGTGTTTTTCTCCACCAAATCCGACATGCGCATTCCGCCCGAGGTGGTGGACCTGGCCGCTTCGGGCTGCCACGAAAAAATCGTGGCGCGTGAAGACCCCGAGCGCTGGCGCTTCCCCGACCTGAACGAGCTGTGGTCGGGCATGCCGGGGCAGCCCTGGTAACTGCCTGCGCTGCTATTCGCTGGCCATCTGCGCACGGTTGCGCCCACCCTCCTTGGCTCGGTAGAGGGCTGCGTCGGCCTCGGCCAGCAGGCGCGCGCTGGCGTCCTTGCTGTCGGGCACCCGGGCCACGCCGCCCACACTCACTGTGACATACGGCGCTGCCCCCGAACTGCTGTGCGGCATCTCCAGCGCCGCCACCGCCTGCACCACGCGCTGGGCCACTGTGCGGGCCCCCTCGGCATCGGTATCGGGCAGGATGACGGCGAGCTCTTCGCCCCCGTAGCGGGCCACCAGATCGGTCACGCGCGGCAGGGCCTGCGAAACCGCCCGTGCCACCGCCTGCAGGCAGGCATCGCCGGCCGGGTGGCCATAGGTGTCGTTGTAGCGCTTGAAGTGATCCACATCGATCATCAGCACGCCCAGCGGGCGCTCCTGACGGAAGCCGCTGGCACAGGCCTGCGCCAACCGGTCATCAAAACAGGCCCGGTTGGCAATCTGCATCAGGCCATCAGTGCGGGCGTACACCTCCAGCCGGGCATTGGCCTGCTGCAGATCCTCATTGGTCCGTGCAAGCTCCAGCGTGCGCTGACGAACGCGCTCTTCAAGGTGCAGGTTGGCCTGCGCCAGTTCGGTGTTCTGCTTCGACAGCACCTGGTACAGCCGCCCCACCATCTGGATCATGGCCTGGGTGCCCTGGTCGCGCACCTGCATTTCCTGCTCGTAGGCCTCCTGCGCACTCAGGCCCTGGTCCATACTGACCATCTGCCGCGCCATCGACTGATCGATGCCCAGAATGTGCAGCCCCAGCCACGAGGTGAGAAAACCGACAAAGGTCTGCGCCGGATCCTGCAAGGCCCCACGAGAATTCCACATGCCGGCCACATGCTCGATGAACTGGCGGTGCAGGGCCACATGGCTCTGCACATGCCGGGGGTCCAGGCCCTTGCTGGACATCAGAAGCTCTTCATCGGCAAAGTGGAACTCCGCAAAGTTCACCATGCGCTCATACACCTCGACCAGGCCGGTGCCGTCCCCCGCGTTGCTGCGCTGCAAGGCCTCACTGAGATCATTGAAGGCATCGACCAGCGCGTGGTGCTGCTCATCGACATCGTTCAGCCCCGTGATGAAGTACCGATCCCAGACAAAGGTGTCCATAAGCGTTCGTCCCAGAATAAAACCTGCGGATGCAAGGCGCACAGCATAAGCCCGTTTGGCCATCGCGCCAAAGGCGGCCCTGCGTCTTGTGCCCCGGCCCCTGAGGATGGCAAGGCCCGGATGCCGTGCTGACACCCTCCCGGCGTCCCAACCTTGCGCTTGGTGGAGAATCCGGGCTCACCCATTTTCTTGGAACGGGCCCGTCCGGCCCTCAAGCCCCATGACCGATCTGTCCGCCAGCGCGCCGCGCGCCTTCACCCTCAGCGACTTCGACTTCGCTCTACCCCCCGCCCTCATTGCCCAGCACCCCGCCCCCGAGCGCAGCGCCTCGCGCCTGCTCGACGGCCGCCAACTCCCCCCCACCGACCGCATCTTCCGCGAACTGCCCGGCCTGCTCCGCGCGGGCGACCTGCTGGTGTTCAACGACACCCGCGTCGTCAAGGCGCGCATCTTTGGCGAGAAGGCCAGCGGCGGCAAGCTCGAACTGCTGATCGAGCGCGTGCTCACCGGCCACGAGGTGGTGGCGCACATGAAGGTGAGCAAGAAGCCCCAGCCGGGCCATACCGTGCACATGGCCGGCGGGCGCCAGGGCGGCGGCTTCGACGCCACCTTGCTGGGCCGCTGGCCGGGCGAAGACGGCCCCCTGTTCCGCTTCGCGCTGCACGGCCCGGCCGGCGAGAGCCCCTGGGAGCTGATGGAGCGCCACGGCCACCTGCCGCTGCCGCCTTACATCGAGCGCCAGCAGGCCAGCGGCAACGACCCCGACGCGGCCCAGGACAGCCAGCGCTACCAGACCGTCTTCGCCCGCGCGCCCGGCGCCGTGGCCGCGCCCACGGCAGCACTGCACTTCGACGAGGGCGTGCTGGCCGACCTGGCGGCGCGCGGCATCGAGCGGGACAGCGTCACGCTACACGTGGGCGCGGGCACCTTCCAGCCCGTGAAGACCGAGAACCTGGCCGAGCACCAGATGCACAGCGAGTGGTACGAAG
>JANJVG010000093.1 GCA_024710165.1 Burkholderiaceae bacterium | reverse complement strand
CGTCCAGCAGGTTGGCCATTTCCACGGCCACGTAGGCGGCATCGCGCCCCTTCTCGGTCTGGCGTGCCACGGCCTGGTCGAGGTTTTCGGTGGTGAGGATGGCGTTGGCCACGGGCACCTGGTAGTCGAGCGCGATGCGCGAGACGGCCGCGCCCGATTCGTTGGCCACCAGTTCGAAGTGGTAGGTCTCGCCACGGATGATGCAGCCCAGCGCGATCAGTGCGTCGAACTCGTCGCGCTCGGCCAGGGCCTGCAGCGCCACGGGCACTTCCAGAGCGCCGGGCACCAGCACGTGGGTGATGTGCTTTTCCTGCACGCCCAGGTCGAGCAGTGCAGCGCGGCAGGCCGTGGCCAGTGCGTTGGTGACGCTCTCGTTGAAGCGGGCCTGCACGATGCCGATGTGCAGCTTCTTGCCGTCGAGCCGGTCTGCTGTTCCTTTTTCTGCGCCAAACATGGTTATTCCTTTTATTCTTTGGGGATGTAGCCGGTGATTTCGAGTCCGTAGCCCGCCATGCTGGGCATGCGGCGGGGCTGGCCCATGAGCTGCATCTTGGCAACGCCAACTTCGCGCAGGATCTGCGCGCCCACGCCGTAGGTGCGCAGGTCCATGCGGCCGCGCTCGGGGGCCTGGGCCGCGCGGGCGGTGCCTTCAAACTGGGCGAGCAGCTGTGCGGCGCTTTCGCCGCAGTTGAGCAGCACGGCCACGCCCTTGCCCTGTGCATCGAGGTAGTGCAGGCTGGTGTCCAGCCCCCACGAATGCATGGAGCGGTGGAGTTCGAGCGCGTCCAGCACCGACAGCGGCTCGTGCACGCGCACGGGCACCACTTCGTCGGCATTCCATTGCCCCTTGACCAATGCCAGGTGCACGGCGCCGCTGGGCTGGTCGCGGAACGCGTGGGCGGTGAATTCGCCGTAGGCCGTCTGCAGTGTGCGCTCGCCCACTTTTTCGACCAGCGATTCGGTGCGGCTGCGGTACTCGATCAGGTCGGCGATGGTGCCGATCTTGATGCCGTGCTCGGCCGCAAACACTTGCAGGTCGGGCAGGCGCGCCATGGTGCCGTCGTCTTTCATGATCTCGCAGATCACGGCAGCGGGGCTGCAGCCGGCCATGGCGGAGAGGTCGCAGCCGGCCTCGGTGTGGCCCGCGCGCATGAGCACGCCGCCGTCCACGGCCTGCAGCGGGAAGATGTGGCCGGGCTGTACCAGGTCGCTGGCCTGGCTGCTCTTGGACACGGCCACCTGCACGGTGCGCGCGCGGTCGGCTGCCGAGATGCCGGTGGTCACGCCCTCGGCGGCCTCGATCGACACGGTGAAGGCCGTGCTGTACACCGTGCCGTTGCGCGTGGCCATGGGCGGCAGCTTGAGGAACTCGCAGCGCTCGCGCGTGAGCGTAAGGCAGATCAGGCCGCGGCCGAAGCGGGCCATGAAGTTGATGGCCTCGGGCGTGACATGGTCGGCGGCCAGCACCAGGTCGCCTTCGTTTTCACGGTCTTCCTCGTCCACGAGGATGACCATGCGCCCGGCGCGCAGTTCGGCCACGATGTCGTGCACCGGCGAGATGGGTGCGGGGGGGAGGGGGGTATTCATGGGGGCTTTCGTCGGTGGGCCGCAGGAGGGCCGCGAGCAGCGCAGGTTCCCCGGTGCTGGCGCAGTGCAGAGGTGGCCTCTGCGAGCGTCCCAAAGAACATGCGATGCGGCGCTGCCGCACGGTGGGCCGGTGCATACGGTGCTCCCGGCCCGAAGGACGGCATTTTAGTCCAAGGCCTGCCCGCGCGTGGCGTTCGCCGAGGGCACAGACCGGCTCAGATGGCCGAGCCTTGGAGCACCACGTCGGATTCGGGGTAGGCCACACAGGGCAGTACGCAGCCGCTGGCGCGCTCTTCCGGGGTCAGGCCCGGCCAGTCGATGGCATAGCGCACCGTGCCCTGTACCAGGTGACCCATGCAGGTGCGGCAGGTGCCGTTGCGGCAGGAACTGGGCCAGTCGATGCCGCCTTGCTCTATCGACAGCAGCAGGGGCTGCTCGGGCCAGGCGTCGCACTGCTGGCCATCGGGCTCGACATGGGCGGTAAAAAAGGGGACGGTGGGTTGGTTCATGGGGGCAATGGGCTGTCGGTGGTGTTCGTCGGTGTGAATTGGCAGTGAAAAATGGCTTAAGCCCCTATGAATAAATCACTTGAAGCTATCAAATACAGAGCGTTTTGGAGCCGTTGCGGCGGCAAGGCCCGCCGCACGGGGGTTGCCTAAAAAACAGGCGTCACAAGGATTTTTCAGGCAAATCAAGGACTTGGCGCGGTCATACAGGACTTGTCCGGATTTATCCACAGCATTGTCCAGCGGCAGGCGGGATAAGTCGCAGCCGCTCCATGCTGCTGTGCGCAAAAAACAGGCAATCTGCCAATGCTCCTTATCAATCAATCACTTGCGATGGCCATACAGGGCTTGTCCCGGGTTGTCCACACGATTGTCCAGTGTGGACAGGGATAACCCGGGGGGTGGGATCGTCAACACGTTCTCAGGCAACCGTCACGCCCTTCCAGAAGGCCACGCGGCCGCGCACGGCCTCGGCTTCGGGCGTGGGGTCGGCGTAGGTCCAGGCGGCCTCGGGGTTGAGTTCGCCGTTGACCAGCAGAGAAAAATACGTGGCCTGGCCTTTCCAGGGGCACATGGTCTTGTGGTTGCTGAAAGTGACGAACTCGCGTCGGAGCGCGCTTTCGGGGAAGTAGTGGTTGCCTTCAACCAGCACGGTGTCGTCACTCTCGGCAACGACCACGCCGTTCCAGATGGCTTTCATGGGAGCTCCTTGGGGCAAAATTTGAATCTAAACAGGCTTTAGCCCTTATCGGTAAAGCGCTGATAGCTATATATTAAATAGCATTCAGCTGGCTTTGCTGTGACCGCAGCGCCTGCGCGTTGTGCGCGGCGGGCGCTTGGCCGAACGGTGCCGTTGCACCAGAATGGCTGCATGACCACCGCATCCCCCGATTATTCCCAAGGTGCCGCCTATGTGCGCGGCCAGTACCTTCCCATCGGCGAGGCCGCCATCCCCCTCACCGACTGGGGCTTTCTGCGCTCCGATGCCACCTACGACGTGGTGACGGTGTGGCAGGGGGCGTTCTTCCGGTTGGATGCGCACCTGGAGCGCTTCATGGCAAGCTGTGCGCGCTTTCGGCTCGACCCGGGCCGGTCGCCTGCGCAGATCACGGCAGTGCTGGAGCACTGCGTGCGCCTGTCGGGCCTGCGCGACGCGTATGTCGAGATGATCGTCACGCGCGGCCAGCCGCCCTGGGGATCGCGCGACCCGCGCCTGGCGGTGAACCAGTTCTATGCCTTCGCCGTGCCTTATGTATGGATTGCCAACGCCGAACAGCGCGAGCGCGGCCTGAACCTCGTGGTGAGCGATGTGCAGCGCATCCCCGCCAGCAGCGTGGACCCGCGCGCCAAAAACTACCACTGGAACGACCTGACCATGGGCCTGCTGGGCGCGCTCGATGCGGGCGGCGACACCGTGGTGCTGACCGATGGCGCGGGCCACGTGGTCGAGGGGCCGGGCTTCAATGTGTTCTGCGTGAATGCGCTGGGCCAACTGGTCACGCCGGCCCAGGGCGTGCTGGAGGGCATCACGCGCCGCACCGTGATCGAGATGGCGCAAGCGCTGGGCCTGCCGCTGCAGGTGCGCGCCCTGCCGGTGCAGGAGCTGCGCAGCGCGCGCGAGGTGTTCCTGTCGACCTCGGGCGGCGGCGTGCTCCCGGTCACGCGGGTCGACGGCCAGGCCGTAGGCGACGGCGCGGTGGGGCCGGTGACGCACCAGCTCGTGCAGACCTACTGGGACTGGCACCGCGACCCCCGATTCAGCCGCCCTGTGGGCACCGCACCGGCCTGAGCCACGGGCCGCCCGAGGGCGGGTTCAGGTGAAGAGCGCCTCGAACCCGTCTTCGGGCGTGAAGCGGCGCGCCTGCATGCGCAGCCGGGTCGGGCCGGGCAGGGCGCGCTCGGACACGGAGTGCAGCGGATCGCCGGGGTAGCAGATGGTGCGGGTGCCGTTTTGGTCAAAGGCCTCGGGCAGGATCACCGGCGGGCGCTGGCTGCGCGCGGCTGCGAGCACGTCGTGCGCATCGGCGTGGCGCGCCAGGTGCGCCAGGCTCATGATCTGCGGGGGAGCGAGGTCGATGCGCCCATCGCGGTACTGTTCCAGCGCCGCGCGCGGCGCCAGCCACAGGCTGTCGGTGGTCTCCTCGTCGTCGTGCAGGGCGGTCTGGTCCGGTGGGGCGAGGGCCACGAAAAAGCGGGTGTCAAAGCGCCGCGTGCCCACGCTGGGCGCCAGCGGCGTGATCCAGCGCGACCAAGGGGCCAGCTGGCGTGTGTGCAGGCGCAGGTGCAGCGCCATCAGCATGTCTGCAAACGGCATGCCTTCGCGCAGCATGGCGCGTGCCCGGGGCGCGTCGAGCGTCTGGCCAGGGTGGGTGGGCTCGGCCAGCAGCAGGCCGCATTCCTCCAGCGCCTCACGCAGCGCGGCCACATGCAGGCCGGCGGCCCGGGCGGGGTCGATATGGTTTTCGCCCATGCTGACGTGCAGGCTGGCTGCCGGTTGGTCGAGTAGGGCGGTGCTGGCGGGTTCGCTGTCGGCGGGATCGAGTTTTCCACCGGGAAACACGTACATGCCCGCCATGTTCGCCATCTGGGCATGGCGGCGCTGCAGCAGCACTTCCAGTCCATTGGAGGTGTCGCGCAGCAGTACTACCGTGGCGGCATCGCGGGGGGGCTCGGAGGGGATAGGCTGGGCAGGCTGCATGGGGGCTTTCCGGGTGAAATGCAAAAAAGGGAGTCACTGAGGGTACTGGCAGGTGCCTCTTTGTAGCGTAAAGTGCGGCGCGCGGTCGCGCTGCGAGTCCGGTGCGCGACCGGTTAACCCAACCATTGACGACAGGAGTGCAAGCACCATGGAGATTGATTTCAAGGGCCGCGTGGCCATCGTGACGGGCGCCGGTGGCGGCCTGGGCCGCCAGCATGCGCTGGCACTCGCCAAGCGTGGTGCCAAGGTGCTGGTCAACGACCTGGGCGGCGCGGTGGACGGCAGCGGCGGTTCGGTGTCGGCGGCGCAGGCGGTGGTGGACGAGATCCGCGCGGCGGGTGGCGAGGCGCTGGCCAATGGCGCGTCGGTCACCGATTTTGCTGCGGTTCAAGCCATGGTGCAGCAGGCCATCGATGCCTGGGGCCGGGTGGACATTCTGGTGAACAACGCCGGCATCCTGCGTGACAAGTCGTTTGCGAAGATGGACATGGCGGACTTCCGCCTGGTGGTGGACGTGCACCTCATGGGCGCGGCCCACTGCTGCAAGGCTGCGTGGCCGCACATGGTGGCGCAGCAGTACGGGCGCATCGTGATGACGACCTCATCCACGGGCCTGTACGGCAATTTCGGCCAGGCCAACTACGGCGCTGCCAAGCTGGCCCAGGTGGGCCTGATGCAGACGCTGGCCATCGAGGGAGCCAAGAACAACATCCGTGTGAATGCCCTTGCCCCCACGGCGGCCACGCGCATGACCGAGGCCCTGTTCCCGCCGCAAATTCTCGATGCCCTCCGGCCCGAGGCCGTGGTGCCCGCCATGCTGGTGCTGGCGCACGAGAGCGCACCCACGCGCACCATTTTGTGCGCCGGAGGCGGCTCGTTCGAGGCGGCGCACATCACGCTGACGCAGGGCGTGCACATCGGCCTGGGTGCGGATGCGCCCGAGCAGCTCGCTGCCCGCCTGGCCGAGGTGACCGACCGCACCGGCGAGCAGGTGCCCCAGAGCGGCGCCGCCCAGGGCACCCTTGAAGTACAGAAGGCCATGGCAGCGCGCGGCTGAACGCAGCCTTGGGCAAGACCCGGCGCAGGGCAGGCTTGCACGGGTCATGCTAAGTTCCGGGCGCAACAAGAAACGGTATCGACCCATGAGCACTTTGCAGGAAAAAATCAGCGAACTCGCCCCTGAACGCCTGGCAGGCATGCGCCGCGGCATCGAAAAGGAGGGCCTTCGCGTCCTGCCCTCGGGCGATCTGGCCCTCACGCCCCACCCCCAGGCGCTGGGCTCGGCCCTCACCCATCCGCATATCACCACCGATTACAGCGAGTCGCAGATCGAGCTGGTGACCGGCGCGCACCAGGATCTGCAGGCCTGCCTGGATGAACTCACCGCCATTCACCAGTTCGTCTGCCGCTCATTGCGCGCCCAGGGCAACGAAATGCTCTGGGTCTCCAGCATGCCCTGCGGGCTGCCCACGGACGAGACCATCCCGCTGGCGCGCTACGGCAGCTCCAACATCGGGCGTGCCAAGAGCGTGTATCGCATGGGCCTGGGCCACCGCTATGGGCGGCGCATGCAGACCATCAGCGGCATCCACTACAACTGGTCGATGCCCGGGGTGGACAGCGAGCAGTATTTCGCGCTGATCCGCAACTTCCGCCGCAACGCCTTTGTGCTGCTGTACCTGTTTGGCGCATCGCCCGCCATGTGCCCGTGCTTTGCGCAGGGACGGCCCCATGCGCTGCAGTCGCTGGGAGGCCAGGCGCTGTACCTGCCGCACGCCACTTCGCTGCGCATGGGGCGCCTGGGCTACCAGAGCGATGCCCAGGCCACGCTGGCCGTCAGCTACAACGGCCTGGAGGGCTACGCCAACTCGTTGCACGAGGCGCTGACCCGGCCTTACCCGGCCTACGAAGCCGTGGGCATCCGAAACCCCGGGGGCGACTACAACCAGCTCGGCACCAGCCTGCTGCAGATTGAGAACGAGTTCTACGGCACCATCCGCCCCAAGCGCGTGGTGCGCACCGGCGAGCGCCCGCTGCACGCCTTGCGCGAGCGTGGCGTGGAGTACGTCGAGGTGCGCCTGATGGATCTCGACCCCTTTGTTTCGGTGGGCATTACCGCGCAGACCATGCGCCTGCTCGATGTGTTCCTGCTGCACTGCCTGCTCTCCGACAGTCCGCCCGACACGCCCGAGGAAATCACCGAGCTCAAGCGCAACCAGCACCTGACGGCTGAGCGCGGGCGCGAACCCGGCCTGTGCCTGCAGCGCGGCGGCCAGAGCGTGCTGCTGGTCGACTGGGCTGCGCAGATCCTGCAGGAATGTGCCCCCCTGGCCGCCGCCCTGGACGCCACGCACCGCACCGGTGACCACGCTGACGCCCTGCGCGCTGCCCAGGCCTTGCTCGATACGCCCAACGCCACTCCGTCAGCCCGCGTGCTCGAACGCATGGCGGCCCAGCATGGCAACCATTTCACATCGTTCTCGGCCCGGCAGTCGGCCCAGGCATACGATGCGCTGTTGGCCCTGCCCTGGAGCGCGCAGCAGCAGGCACACTACGACGCGCTGGCCCGGCAGTCCCTGGCCGAGCAGAAGGCTATCGAGGCCGCCGACACGCTGCCCTTCGAGGAATGGCGCGAGCAGTACATGTCGGCCCAGGGCTTGGAGTAGGACACCCCTGAGGCCCTGCGGGCCTTCCCCCCGCTCTCGCATCGCTGCGCGATGCGGGCAGGGGGACGCCATCAGTGCGGCGGGGCGGCCCTTGTACGGTGGCTGCTGGCGTGGGCCGCGCGGTTTCAGGCGTCGTGGGTCAAACTCAGTGCTTGCCCGAAAGCGTTGCCGCCACCATCCGCTTGAACGGCGGGAAATTCTGCGCGATGCGCAGCGCCGCGTCGCGCAGCAGACGCGCAGGAGGGTGGTCGGTGGTGTAGAGGCGGGCGACAAAGGTGGTCGCCAGGTACAGCGGTAGCGTGGCGCGGCGGTGCGCGCGCTCGTAGCGCGCCAGCAGGTCGGGCGCGGCGATGTCCAGGCCCGCAGCCTGGGCCGCGCGCAGTTCACCGGCGAGCGTGGTGATGCCCAGCAGGCCAAAGTTGAAACCGTGCGCCGTCACCGGGTGCATGCCCACGGCCGCGTCTCCCACGCAGGCGAACCGCTGCGCCACCAGGCGGTGCGGGCGCACGCCGACGAGCGGGTACAGGTGGCGCGTGCTGGCCAGCCGCATGGTGCCCAGGCGGTGGTCGAAGCGCCGGGTGAGGTCCTGGCCGAAGGCGGCCTCGTCCATGTCGGCCAGCGGTTCCAGCGCATGGTGCGGCAGCGTCAGCACCACGCAGGAGCGGTGGGCGCCGGTGGCGGGGTCGTCGTTCATGGGCAGCAGGGCCAGCGTCTGGCCGTAGCCGAACCATTCCCAGGCCACATGCTCGTGGGGCTGCTCGTGCGACATGGTGCACAGCAGCATGGAGCGGCCGAAGTCGTGCATGTCGGCGCCAATGCCCAGGGCCCGCCGCGTGCCCGAGAAGCGGCTGTCGGCCGCCACCAGCAGGCGTGCGCTCAAAGTCTTGCCGCTGGCCAGCGTGACGTGCGCGGCGCCCGCGTCGGTGTGGGCGCGGGCCACCTGCTCACCCATCAGCAGGGTGATGTCGTGGTGCTGTTGCTGCGCGGCGCACACCTCCTGGTAGGCGGCGCGCCGGATCAGGTGGTTGGACACCAGCCAGCCCAGTTCGCTGTGCTGCGAGAGCTGGTGGCCGATGACCATGGCGAACGGCGAGGGGCCGTTCATCACCTTGGCGTCGCGCAGTTGCGCGAAGGCGCTGGGTTCGTCGGCCTCGATGCGCGCCCACAGGCCCAGGTCGCGCATGCTTTGCGCCGACTGCTGCGTGAGCGCGATCTCGCGGCCGTCGTAGGCGGGGTTTTCGATGGCGGCCAGGGGTTGTTGTTCCACCACGCCGATGCGCAGGCCGCAGCCCGAGAGCGCGCGCGCCAGGCACAGCCCGGCGGGGCCGGCGCCACTGATCAAGAGGTCAAAGTCCATGGTGCGAGACCCTAACCTGTGGTGGCGCGGGGTGCATTGACGGCGGTCAAGGGCAGCGCTGGCGCCGGGCGACAATCCGGGGTAGGGTCGTTGGTAGCCTTGGTTTGATGGTTAAATTGGCCTCCAGCGCTTATCCATCAAACGCACCAAGCTATCAAAATAATAGTATTTTGCATTCCGGTTCGGCGGATGCATGAGAGGGTTTTCGCATGTCGTTTTCTGCACGCATGGCGTGGGTGGCGCACCGGTTGGCGCTGGGGCTGCGCATGGCGCGGCCGGGGTTTCTGGCCATCACCGCCGTGGGCTGCCTGGTGGGCATGGCCTCGGCGCAGGTCGCTGGCGGTGTGGATGGGGCGCGTGCGCTGCTCACGCTGCTGCTGGCGCTGATGTTGCACGCGGCGGCCAACATGCTCAACGACCATGCCGACGCCCTCAACGGCGCCGACGCCGCCAATACGCAGGCGCTGTTTCCCTTCACCGGTGGTTCGCGCCTGGTGCAGGGCGGCGTGGTGCAGGCCCACGACATGCGCAATGTGGCACTGGCACTGCTGGCACTGGCCGTGCCGGGCGGCCTGTGGCTGACGCAGCAGAGCGGCCCCGCGCTGCTGCTGGTGGGGCTGGCGGGCATGCTGCTGGGCTGGGCCTATTCCATGCCGCCGCTGGCACTGATGTCACGCGGCCTGGGGGAACTGGCTGTGGGTCTGGCCTGGGGGCTGATGGTGGTGGGCGCCGACTACGTGCAGCGCGGCCAGTTCGCCCTGGCGCCCCTGGCGGCCGGTGCCAGCTATGCGCTGATGATCGCCAACATCCTGATCGCCAATGGCTTCCCCGATGCCGTGCCCGATGCCCAGGTGGGCAAGCGCACGCTGGTGGTGCGGCTCACACCGGAGCGTGCCGCCGGGCTGTACCTGGCCCTGGCCCTGCTGGCACATGGCGGCCTGGCCGTGCTGGTGGCGCTGGGGGTGTTGCCCACGCCTGTGCTGTGGGTGCTGGCAGCGTTGCCGCTGTCGCTGGCGGGGGGCGTGCAGTTGTTGCGCCACGCCCGCAGCCCCGAGTGCCTGCGCCCGGCCCTGGTGCTGGGCATTGCAGCGGCCGTGCTGCACGGGCTGGGTCTTGCCCTAGGGTTCTGGCTGGCGTGAAGGGGCTGGCAGCTACGCCAACTGCTCCAGCGCGTCCTGGCGCCAGGTCTCGGTAGCCTGCAGAAAGCCCTCCCACACGCAGCCGTTGCAGCCGCGCCCGCAGCAGCTGGTGGGCTCGGGCGGTGGCGCGCGCAGCGCCAGACCCCGTTCCTGCGCACAGTGCTGCAACGCCTCGAACAGGGTGAGTGCCGAAGCGCGGTCGGTCGCGCTGTGCAGGGCAATACCAGGGATCATTTCCGCCGGAGCCACTGCAGTGCCGGGCGCGCGAGCAAGGCCAGGCCCAGCACCAGCGCAAACCAGCCCACGGCCGCCGCCTGCGCCATCAGTTCACGCACGCTCGGTGATCGCGCCACGAGGGGCGCCAGCAGAATGACGATGCCAATCAGCGTGCAGGTGACGCCCTTGAACAGCAGGTCTTTGTCGGCCTGCGCCAGGGGGCGGCGGTCCGGGGCGGGGGGCAGGGGCATGGCAGGTGAAAACGGTGCAAAAGGCAGTCGGCGATTATCCTTGCGACCCTGCGCCCCCCGGAACGAACGAAAGAAAGACCCCATCGCATGGCCATCCAGTGGTTTCCCGGTCACATGCACCTGACCAGAAAAGCGATCACCGAACGCATCAAGGACATCGATGTGGTGATCGAGGTGCTGGACGCGCGCCTGCCCGGCTCCAGCGCCAACCCGCTGCTGGCCGAACTGACCGGCCACAAGCCCACGCTCAAGGTGCTGAACAAGCAGGACGTGGCCGACCCCGAGCGCACCGCGCTCTGGCTCGACTGGTACAACGCCCAGAGCGTCACGCGCGCCGTGGCGCTTGATGCCTCCGAGCCCGCGCCCGCGCGCAAGCTCATCGACGGCTGCCACCAACTGGCGCCGAACCGGGGTGGCATGGCCAAGCCCATGCGCGTGCTGATCTGTGGCGTGCCCAACGTGGGCAAGTCCACGCTCATCAACACCCTTACCAACAAGCGCCAGGCCAAGACCGGTGACGAGGCCGGCATCACCAAGCTGGAGCAGCGCATCACGCTGGCCGACGATTTCTACCTGTGGGACACGCCCGGCATGCTCTGGCCGCGCATCAGTGTGGAAGAGAGCGGCTACAACCTGGCTGCCAGCGGCGCCGTGGGGCGCAATGCCTATGACGAGGAACTGGTGGCGCTGGAGCTGCTGCGCCGTCTGCAGGCGCACTATGCGCCCTTGCTCGAAGCGCGCTACAAGCTGGGCCTGCCACCGGGTGCCATGGCCCAGATGCGGGATGACGAGCTGCTCGAAGCCATCGGCAGGAAGCGCGGCGCCGTGCTGGGCGGCGGCCGGGTGAACCTGCAAAAGGCCGCCGAGATCGTGATGACCGACTTTCGCACCGCCACGCTGGGCCGCATCACGCTGGAGACCCCGGCCGAGTTCGAGGCCTGGCGGGAGGTTGCTGCGCTGCGCGAAGCCGAGCGTGAGGCCAGGAAGCAGGCGCGCGAGAACCGCAAAAAGAAAGGCAGCGGCGTTCGCGAACCCTGACAGCTGGGCTGCTGCGGCAGCTGATGGATTTTCAGCAGAGGGCCCGGCAGGGAGTCCTGCTTGCACACGCACACATCCTGAAGGGCGTCAGGCCCCGGCCCTCGGGTCGCAGCGGTGGAGCGGAGGCATGGGTGGATAGCAAATACAAGCAAAAAAGGCTTTTAGCCCTTGATGGGTAAGCGTTAGTAGCTATATAAAAAATAGCATTTGCTAGCGGTTTTTGTCTTTGCCGCGCGGAATCACGGTGGTGACCGGGGGCATGGGCCGGTCTGAGCCGCTGCCTTCCTTGGGGGGCGAAGCATCCTTTTTGGGTTTCTTTGCCATCTTGTTGTTGTGCATCTGTCCTTTGGCCATGGGCCCTCCTGTCGGGCCGCCGAAGGGAGCCCCGTGCACCATGGTAAGCCACAACGCAGGGCAGGGCGTCAGAAGCCGGTAGTGTGTGCGGGGCAAGGGGCCCAGGGCCAACGCTCGGCCAGCGCTTGCCAGTGGGCAGCGTCGGCGGGGATGGGCAGGCGACCGGGCTGCAGCGGCCACGCCAGTCCGCTGTGAAACTGCAGCAGGTGCCCCGTCACCGGGTGCGGCACGTCCAGTTGCCAGGCATGCAGCCACAGGCGCTGTTGGCCCAGCAGGCTGGCCCACCAGCGGTTGAGCGGGCCCTTGCCGTGCGTGGCGTCGCCAATGAGGGGGTGTGCCAGGTGCTTGAGATGGCGGCGGATCTGGTGGCGCCGCCCGGTCAGCGGAACCGCCTGCACCAGCGAGGCGCGCGTGCTGGCAAAGCGCGGGTCGCTGGCCTGGGGCAGTTCCAGGCGGGCCAGGCAGTGGAACTGCGTCTGCGCAGGCTGCACGGGGGCGTCGGGCGGGGCGTCGTCGGGCCGCAGGGCGTGGTCCACCTCGGCGCGGGCCGGAAACCAGCCGCGCACCAGCGCCAGGTAGCGCTTGTGCACGGCATGGTGCTCAAAAGCCTGCGACAGCGCGCGCGCCGCTTGCGGGTGCAGGGCCATCACCAGCACACCGCAGGTGCCCTTGTCGAGCCGGTGCACGGGGTACACATGCTGGCCCAGCTGGTTGCGCAGGGCCTGCATGACGAAACGGGTTTCGCCCGCATCGAGCCCGGTGCGGTGCACCAGCCAGCCTGCGGGCTTGTACACGGCCACCAGGTGGTCGTCGCGCCAGAGGATGTGCAAGGGGGGCATGGGCGCGCATTGTGACGCAAGCGAAAAACGCAGGCCGCTGCTACGATGCCGCGCGTTGTCCATTCGAAGGAGCCCCCCATGTCCGCAGGAGACTGGAAAGACATGTATGCCGCCGCCGTGGAGGGCGACCTGCCCCGCGTGCGCCACCATATCCAGGGGGGTGTGAATCCCAATTACCAGCACCCCGAAATCCAGTGCACGCCGCTGGTGGCCAGCCTGATCGAGGGGCACGACGCGGTGGCGCGTTACCTGCTGGACCACGGGGCTGATCCGCTGCTGCTGTCGGTCTTTGACGGGCTCACGCCGCTGCAGGCGGCCCGCAAGCATGGCCGCACCGTGCTGGCCGAACTGCTGCAGGAGCGCGGGGCGCGGGATGTGCCCGAAGTGCGCGTGCCCTTCTGGAAGCGCTGGCTGCCGATCTAGGCGCCAAGCGGGTCAGGGCAGTTGCGCGGCTTCCTTGGCGTGCAGCTTGGCGGCGATGTACTCGCCGTGCGTCACATGCAGCAGTCCGGCCACCTTGTTGATGGCGTGGTTCTCGTGGGCATCCAGGTGCCCGTCGGCATAGGCCACCTGCCACATGGCCTCGACAAGATGGATCTTCTGCTCGTGCGTGAAGTGGTCGTTCAGTGTGCCGGTGAAGCGCTGATAGTCATATGCCGCATGGGCCGTGGTGGTGGCCAGCTCCACCAGCCGCGCCTGCTCGTCGGGCGCCAGGCGGAACTTGCGCTGCAGCGCGGCCAGCAGTGCCTGCTGCTCGGCGGGCGAGGAAGAGGCATCGGCGCGCATCACTTCCACCAGCAGCACGGCGGCCGCCAGTTGCACGGCGTGCGCAGGGTCGTGCGGGCCGCTGGCAGGCTGGGTGAAACTGTCGAAAAGGTCTTTCAGGGTTTTGAGCATGGGGATGGGGCAGGGCGGTGATGGTGGGGCAATGGATGGGCAAGCGACCGCGAGCGCGGCGACAATCCTTCCATGAAGACCATTCTCCCTCTCCAGTTGCTGGTGGCTCCCGGCAAGAACGATCCCGATCCCCTGGTTTTGTACCACGGGCGCAGCTGCCCTGACGGTTTTGCTGCGGCCCTGGCGGCCTGGATGTATTACGGCGGGCAGGTGCAATGCGTGGGGCTGGACCACGGCGATGTGCAGTCGGTGGCCGACCTGCCGCCCCTGGATGGTCGCGCGGTCTATATCCTGGATTTCTCGTTCTCGGCCGACATCCTGCGTGCGATTGAGGAGCGTACGGCCAAGCTGGTGCTGCTGGACCACCACAAGAGCGCGGCGGAAAAGCTCACCGGCTTTGCCTGCCGTTGCGGCGTGGTGCATTTCGATATGGGCAAGTCGGGCGCCCGGCTGGCGTGGGAGTTCTTTTACCCCGAGGCGCCGCTGCCCGACCTGGTGCGCCATGTGGAAGACCGCGACCTCTGGGCCTGGCAGTATCCCGACAGCGCCGCCTACCTGGCCGCGCTGGACATGGAGCCCTTCGACTTCGCCCGCTGGAAGGAGATTGCCACCTTCGACGCAGACCGCAAGGCGCTGTTCATGGCCCGTGGCCAGGCCATGGATGAAAAATTCCACAAACTCGCTGCCGACATGGCTGAAGGGGCCTTGCCCATCACCTTTAACGGGCAGCAGGGGCTGATGCTCAACGCGCCCGGCGTCTTCCACAGCCTGCTGGGAGAAATGCTGTCGCGCCAGTGCGGCACCTTTGCGCTGATGTGGTCGGCCGGCAAGGGCGGGCTGGTCAAGGTGGGGCTGCGGTCGCAGCGCAGCTTTGACTGCATTGCCCTGGCCGAGAGCATGGGCGGCGGCGGTCATGCCCAGGCCTGCGGTTTTCGCATGGGCGTCGAGCGCCTGCCCGAGCTGCTCAGCGGGGTGTTCGAGGCCCGCGTGCGCGGCTGAGCGTATGCCTTCGGGAAGGTGCGCCGGTGCAGGCTCGGGTAATCCCTTGGGTAGTTGTGCGACTGTCGACCTCTGCGGCGGTTTTTTACGATAGCGGCGTACTCTGGAAGGTGTGAACATGGTCGATCTGATTGGTTTTGCGCACAGCAAATTTGGCAAGCTCCCCGGTGCGGAGCTGGAAACGCTCATGCGGCAGGTGGCCCAGCAGGCGGTGCAGGACGCAGGGCTGGAGGGGGGCGACATCGATGCAGTGGTCGTCGGGCATTTCAACCCCGGCCTGGTGGCACAGGGCTTCACGGCCGGGTTGGCGGGCGGCTTGCTGCCCGGGCTGCACATGAAACCGGCGGTGCGCGTGGAAAACGCCTGCGCCACCGGCAGCGCCGCCGTGCACCATGCCGCGCACCTGGTGCAGGCCGGTGCGGCGCGGCGCGTGCTGGTCATCGGGGTCGAGATCATGTCGGGCCTGCCCACGCGCGAGGTCGGCAACGCGCTGCTGCAGGCTTGCTATGTGCGCGAGGAAATCGACACGCCGGCCGGTTTTGCCGGCATGTTTTCGCGCCTGGCC
>JANJVG010000060.1 GCA_024710165.1 Burkholderiaceae bacterium | reverse complement strand
CGGGCTGGGCCATCACGGATATTGCGCGCCTGTCGGTCAGCGACATCCGCGCCTGGGTGGACACCGTGGCGCTGCACGGGCGCGAGGCAGAAATTGCCCGCGACCTCATTCCCGAAATCAAGGGGCGGCTGGAATTCCTGGAAGAAGTGGGCCTGGGCTATCTCACGCTCGACCGGGGCGCGCCCACCCTCAGCGGGGGCGAGGCGCAGCGCATCCGCCTGGCGGCGCAGCTGGGCAGCAACCTGCAGGGCGTGTGCTACGTGCTCGACGAGCCCACCATCGGCCTGCACGCGCGTGACAACCAGTTTTTGCTGCGCGCCCTGCACCAGTTGAGCGAAAAGGGCAACACCCTGGTGGTGGTGGAGCACGACGAGGACACCATCCGCGCCGCCGACCACCTCATCGACATCGGCCCGAGCGCCGGCAAGCGCGGCGGCCGCCTGGTGGCGCAGGGCAGCGTGGCCGACCTCACCGGCGCTGCCGAATCGCAGACCGGCCGCTACCTGCTGCACGCCATGCGCCACCCGCTGCAGGCGCGCAGAAGCATGGCATCGGATGCTACTGAAAAGATAGCTTCTAGCGCTTTACCAGTAAGCGCTGCAGGCCCAAAAGACCAGGAATCCGCTGCGCCGGTCCGCTGGCTCACCGTGCACGGCGCGCACCTGCACAACCTGCAGAACGTCACCGCACGCCTGCCGCTGCAGCGCCTGGTCTGCGTGACAGGCGTGAGCGGCTCGGGCAAGTCCACACTGGCGCGCGACGTGCTGCTGGCCAACGTGGCCGCCTGGGTGCAGCAGCGCAGTACCAAGGCCGGACGCGACGCCATGGACGCCGGCAACGCGCCTGCCTTGACGGGCTGCACCGGTTTGCAGGGCTTCGAGACCATCGACCGCGTGCTCGAAGTGGACCAGACCCCCATCGGCAAGACGCCGCGCAGCTGCCCCGCCACCTACATCGGCTTCTGGGACACGGTGCGCAAGCTGTTCGCCGAAACGCTGGAGGCCAAGGCACGCGGCTACGCGGCAGGGCGCTTCAGCTTCAACACCGGCGAGGGCCGCTGCCCCACCTGCGAAGGGCAGGGCGTGCGCACCATCGGCATGAGCTTTCTGCCCGACGTGAAAGTGCCCTGCGAAGCCTGCCACGGCGCGCGCTTCAACCCCGAGACGCTGGCCGTCACCTGGCGCGGCAAGAGCATTGGCGACGTGCTGCGCATGGAGGTGGACGAGGCGGTCGATTTCTTCGCCAGCATGCCCAGCATCGCGCACCCGCTGCAGCTGCTCAAGGACGTGGGCCTGGGCTACCTCACGCTGGGCCAGCCCAGCCCCACGCTGAGCGGCGGCGAGGCGCAGCGCATCAAGCTCGTGACCGAGCTCACCAAGGTGCGCGACGAGGTGGGCCGCCGGGGCCAGAAGGCGCCGCACACGCTGTACGTGCTCGACGAACCCACCGTGGGCCTGCACATGGCCGACGTGGACAAGCTCATCCGCGTACTGCACCGCCTGGTCGATGGCGGCCACAGCGTGGTCGTCATCGAGCACGACCTCGACGTCATCGCCGAGGCCGACTGGATCATCGACCTGGGCCCCGAGGGCGGGGCGGGCGGCGGGCGCATCGTGGCTGCCGCCACGCCCGAGGACGTGGTGCGCCTGGGCACGCACACCGGGGTGGCGCTGGCGTCTGTACTGGCGCGGGGGTAAAAAGCGAGGGTCCATGGCGAGCAGGGCGGGTAAGCTTGCGCCCATGCTCGACGACATCCAAAAAACCCTCTGGGCCACCGCCGACAAGCTGCGCGCCAACATGGACGCAGCCGAATACAAGCACCTGGTGCTTGGCCTCATCTTCGTCAAATACATCTCTGACACCTTCGCGGCCCGCCGCGCCGAGCTGACCACGCGCCTCACCAACCCCGACGACGAATACTTCTACGGCGACGCCGACCCCGCAGACATCGCAGCCGAGCTGGAAGACCGCGACTACTACAAAGAGGTCAACGTCTTCTGGGTGGGGTATGAGTTCTGAGCGCATGAGCTTTGACGAACTGGTTGCCGCCATTGGGCAGGCGCACGCCATGGGCTCCGACAAAGTGCCGACACCGTCCGCACAAACCCCGCTGCCCGCTGGTCACGTTCACCGACGAAGCCCGTGGGGCGATACCGCCCTGTGTGGTGCCAGCCTGAGCGAACCGGCGCTGGCCCAAGATTGGTTGCGCGAAGAAGAGGCGGCGGCATGGGCCCATTTGCAAGCCGCCAAGCGATTGGGCAACAGCCTGTTGCCCCAATTGCGCAGCAGGCTGCTGCGCAATTGCTGGGAATCCCTTGGGGGCATCATCTGGCCAGCGAAGCGCTGCGGGGGCAGTTGCCGAGCATTGAGCAGTTGGAGCGGGAATTGGGATTGGAGAACAACGATGGTGATGCGGAGGAAAAACGCCATGAGTGACGAAGCGAAACTGGACCTGGAGCCACTGCGCCGCGCGCTGGCATCGCTGGAAGACGGGCTGGAGGTGGTGAGCGAGCCCCAATGGTTCCAACAACAAACCAGCAAGGTGCAAAACACATTGATTGCCGGTGTCATCCAAAACTTCGAGTTCGTGTACGAAATCGGCTTCAAGATGCTGCGTCGCCAGATCGAAGCCGAGGCCGCCAGCCCGGCAGACGTGGACGAAAGCAACTTCCGGGATGTACTGCGCGTAGCAGCAGAAAAAGGTCTTATTGCCGACGTGGAAGCATGGTTTCGCTACCGCAAGATGCGCAATATCACCGCCCATACCTATGACCACGAAAAGGCCCAGCAGGTGTACCAGGGCACGCTGCTGTTCATTGCCGACGCCCGCGCCTTGCTGGCCCAACTTGAGGCACGCAATGGATGAGCGCCCCCTGATTGACGTGCGCCCCGACCTGTGGGACATCGTGCGCGGCATCCTGCAGGCCCACGTGCCGCAGTACGAGGTGTGGGCGTTTGGCTCGCGCGCGAAGTGGAAGGCCAAGCCTTATTCCGACTTGGATCTGGCGGTCATCACCGACCAGCCTTTGTCACTGGAAGTGAGCGCCGCATTGAGCGACGCTTTCGCCGAATCCGACCTGCCCTGGCGCGTGGACGTGGTGGACTGGGCCACGACCAGCGAGGCGTTTCGCAGGATCATTCAGAGGGACAGGGTGGTGGTGCAACGACCGGGAAAAGAAGGTGCGGGGGGTGGGGTATGAGTTCTGAGTGGCTACACGCAACCCTTGGTGAAATTTGTTCCAAACAAAACGGTGCGATTCAAACCGGGCCATTTGGTAGTCAGCTACA
Source organism: Burkholderiaceae bacterium (assembly GCA_024710165.1). Classification (GTDB taxonomy): domain Bacteria; phylum Pseudomonadota; class Gammaproteobacteria; order Burkholderiales; family Burkholderiaceae_C; genus Simplicispira. Next base: position 12,955 of record JANJVG010000060.1, on the reverse strand, counting down.
CACTTCTGACTACAAGGAAGCCGGTATTCCAGTCGTTATGCCAACCAATATTGGGGACGGTGCGACTGCATGTTATGCGTACGAGGTTCTTCGACTTCTGGATTTCAAGTCATTCAATGCAGGGTCACCCCCACCTCCCTCGAAGACCTGGCCCTGCTGCGCGAAACGGTGGAGCTGGAATGCAAGCTGGCCCAGGGCCAGAACGGCCAGGGCGAGGTGCCCAAGGATTTCTGGCCCACCTACTCGGCCATGGCCAATGCCCACGGCGGCGTGGTGCTGCTGGGCGTGCGCGAGAAGGAGGGGGTGTTCTCCATCGCGGGCATTGCCAACCCGGCGAAGGTGCGGGCCGATCTGTTCAACAACCTGAACAACCCGGACAAGGTGAGCGCCAACCTGTTGACCGACGCCGATGTGCAGGAGTTGTCGCTGGAGAACAAGAGCATTTTGGTGGTGCGCATTGCGCAGGCCACGCGGCAGCAAAGGCCGTTGTTCTTGAACGGGCAGCCCTTGGGCCACACCTACCGCCGCTTGAATGAGGGCGACCGTGTGTGCGACGACGCTACCGTCAAGCGCATGCTGGCCGAGCAACTGGAGGACACCTGTCGCAGGCCAGGGGGACAAAACTTCGGAAGAAACTTCGGAAGAAACTTCGGAAGAAACGTCATCGCGCTTGCTGACCCTGCTGCGGCAATCGCCCACACAGACTGCCAAGCAGTTGGCTGCACAACTGGGGTTGAGCCAGCGCGCCGTCGAGCTTCAACTGGCCAAGCTTAAATCCGCACAGCGGCTTAGGCGGGTTGGCCCCAACAAGGGTGGGCACTGGGAGGTATTGCCATGATGGCAGGAGGGTGTCAGGAGCCAGGCAAAAGGCTGCCTGCGGCAGCGGTTCATGGCAATAAAACACCAATTTCTAACCACATGAAGGCGCACATGTATAGAAAAGCCGATTCTCTATACCTATGCAGGCTGGGCGGAGACCAATGACCGAAGACCAACTCGAACGCGACACCCTGGCCTGGCTGCAGGACGTGGGTTACACCCACCGCCGCGGGCCGGACATTGCCTTTGACGGTGCCACGCCCGAGCGTACCGACTACCGCCAGGTGCTGCTGCTGCAGCGCCTGCGCGAGGCCATGGCCCGGCTGAACCCCGGCGTTCCGGCTGCTGCACGCGAGGATGCGGTCAAGCAGGTGCTGGATTTGGGCATTCCTTCGCTGCTGCAAGCTAACCGCGCTTTCCACAAGCTGCTGGTGGGCGGGGTGCCGGTGCAGTACCAACGGGACGGCGAAACCATCGGCGACTTTGTGCGGCTGGTGGACTGGGCGCAGCCCGAGCGCAACGAGTGGTGGGCGGTGAACCAGTTCACCATCAAAGGCCCGCACAAGACGCGGCGGCCCGACATCATCCTGTTCGTCAACGGCCTGCCATTGGTGCTGCTGGAGCTGAAGAACCCGGCGGACGAGAACGCCAGCATCTGGAAGGCGCTGGACCAGATCGAGACGTACAAGGAGCAGATTGCCGAGGTGTTCCAGTACAACGAGGTGCTGGTGATTTCGGACGGCACCGCGGCGCTGATGGCAAGGACGGCAAACGCCGCTTTGCCGACACCACCTTGGCGCTGACCCAAGCCTTCTCGCTGTGCTGCACGCTGGACGAGGCCAAGGCGGTGCGGGAGGAAGTGGCCTTCATGCAGGCGGTGAAGGTGATTCTGACCAAGCGCGACATCACCGCCCAGAAGCGCACCGACGCGCAGCGCGACGAGGCCATCCGGCAGATCATCGGCAACGCCGTGGTGTCGGACCAGGTGGTGGACATTTTTGACGCTGTGGGCTTGGACAAACCCAACATCGGCCTGCTGGATGATGAGTTCCTGGCCCAGGTGAAAAACCTGCCCGAAAAGAACCTGGCGGTGGAACTGCTGGAGCGCCTGCTGGAAGGCGAAATCAAGAGCCGCTTTGGCAGCAACGTGGTGCAGGAAAGAAAGTTCTCGAAGCTGCTGGGCAACGTCATCAAGCGCTACCAGAACCGGTCGATTGAGACCGCCCAGGTCATGGAAGAACTGGTGGACATGGCCAAAAAGTTCCGCGAGGCCGCCCACCGGGGCGAGCAACTGGGCCTGAGCGAGGACGAGGTGCGCTTTTACGACGCCCTGGCCACGAACGAATCAGCCGTGCGGGTGCTGACCGACGAGGCCCTGAAGAAGATCGCCCACGAGCTGACCGAGAACCTGCGCCAGAACCTGAGCGTGGACTGGAGCGAGCGCGAGAGCGTGCGCGCGAAGCTGCGGCTGATGGTCAAGCGCATCTTGCGCAAGTACAAGTACCCGCCGGACCTGGAAGCCGCAGCGGTGGAATTGGTGCTGCAGCAGGCCCAGGCGCTGGGCGAGAGCTGGGCCGCATGACACCCGGCGAGCCGCCCCCCGGTTGGCAGGTGGTGCACTGGCACCCGGAGGCCCCGCCCAAGCCCCCTGAGGGTGCGCCTTGCAACGGCTGCGGCGTGTGCTGCCTGGCCGAGCCGTGCCCGCTGGGCATGCTGGTGTCGCGCCGCCGCACGGGCGCCTGCGTGGCGCTGCGCTGGAGCGAGGCGGACCGGCGCTACCTGTGCGGCATGGTCGCCGACCCTGGCGCGGTGACCGGTTTCACGCGGCCTTGGGCCGTGCGCTGGCAGCAGGCGCTGGCGCGGCGCTGGATTGCTGCCGGTGTGGGCTGCGATGCGCACCTGCAGACGCAGCCCATGCCCTGATGGGCCTGGCAGAATGCTATTGAAAAAATAGCTATCTGCCTTTGCTGGAAAAGGGCTGGAGTCGTTTTTTCCTGTATTTATCAACGTGCGTCATGCCGCGGGCACATCGACGCGCGTGGTCCAGATGGCGGCTTCGCGTGCGGCCTTGCGCTTGTGTTCGAAGTAGTCGGGGGCCACGCAGAGGAACAGCGTGCGCCCGTCGGGCCCGCCCAGTGCGCAGGCGTAGACCCCCAGCGGGTGGGTGGAAATTTCGTCAAGCACCCGGCCGCCCTCGGCCACGCGCAGCACGCGGCGGTGGTTGGCGTCGGCCAGCCATACGGCGCCTTCGGCGTCGAGTGCGGCGCCGTCCGGTGCAATCAGCGTTTGGCCGATCACCTGGGCCAGATCGTCACCCTGCGGCAGCGGGCCGAAACGGGCCCAGTCGCGGCGGGGGCCCAGGGCGCCGTCGGGCAGGAGGTCAAAGGCCGAGAGGCGGTTGCCAAAGGTCTCGCCCACGATCAGCGTCTGCCCGTCGGGTGTGATCATGGCGCCATTGGGAAAGTACAGGCCTTCGGCCACGGCGCTCACCGTGCCGTCGGGGGCCACACGGGCCAGCCGCGCCGGGGCAAAGGGCGCACCGCCCATGAGGTCGAAACCGAAGTTGCCCACATACGCGTTGCCCGCGCGGTCTACCACCATGTCGTTGGCGTGGCCGCCCGCAATGGCCGAGAGGTCGGCGTGTTCAACCAGGCGGCCATCGGGTTCGCGGCGCAGCAGCTTGCGGTCGCGCATGGAGACGACGAGCAGCCGCCCGTCGGGCAGCCAGCCCAGGCCGGAGGGTTGGCCGGGCACGTCGGCCACTTTCTCCACCGTGCCGTCCGGTTCCACAGCGATAACCTCCCCGGAATAGAAGTCCGAGAGCCAGAGCCGGCCTTCGTGCCAGCGCGGGCCTTCGAAAAAGCTGTAGCCCGAAACCAGGGTGGAAAACGTGGGTGCGTTCATGCGGTGGCCTCCATAAACAGTCCATGGTAGGAGGCGCCTTCGGGCGGCGGTGTCGCCGGGGTGTCTGGGGCCGTGCAGGCCCGCGCTGGTGCCGCAGTGCGAACGCGGGATAGGGAATTTACTCGGTGTCGGGATGCGTCAGCTGGGGTTCAATGGCGCTTTTGTCCTTTCAGGAGCGCACCATGCAACGTCGAAACATTCTCCAGTGGGGCGCCGCCGCGCTGGCGGTTGCTGCCTCTGTCGGCACCGCCCAGGCCCAGAGTTTTCCGGCCAAACCCATCAAGCTCGTGATCGCCTTCCCGGCGGGCGGCCCCACCGACATCACCATGCGCGCGCTGGCCGACAACGCCAGCAAGATCCTTGGCCAGCCGGTGATCGTCGAGAACAAGCCCGGCGCCGGCGGCACGCTGCCCGCGCAGGGGCTGCAGACGGCCCAGCCCGATGGCTACACGCTGGCGCAGATCCCGCTGGGCGTGTTCCGCCTGCCCTACACCACCAAGATCAACTGGGACCCGGTGAAGGACATCAGCTACGTGCTCAACGTCACGGGCTATGCCTTTGGTCTGGTCGTGCCGGCCGATTCGCCGCTCAAGACCTGGACGCACTTCGTCGCCTGGGCCAAGGCCAACCCCGGCAAGCTGAGCTACGGCTCCACCGGTACCATGACCAGCCCGCACCTGACGATGGAGCTGATCGCCCAGCAACTTGGGCTGGAACTGCTGCACGTGCCCTACAAGGGCAGCGCCGACCTGATGCAGGCCACGCTGGGCGGGCAGCTCATGGCGGCGGCCGACTCCACGGGCTTTGCCCCGCAGGTCGAGGCCGGCAAGCTGCGCGTGCTCAACACCTGGGGCGCCGAGCGCCTGGCCAAGTTCCCCGACGCGCCCACGCTCAAGGAGCTGGGCCTGGACATCGTGCAGAACTCGCCGTTTGGCATCGGCGCGCCCAAGGGCACGCCGGCTGCCGTGGTCAAGCGCTTGCACGATGCCTTCAAGCAGGCCATGGAGCAAGACGCCTACAAGACGGCACTGGCGCGCTACGACATGGTGCCCATGTACATGAGCAGCGCGCAATACCAGAAGTTTGCGCAGGACACCTTCTTGCGCGAGAAGGCGCTGGTGGAAAAGCTGGGGCTGGCGAAGGCGCAGTGACCGGTTTGCGGCAGTCCTTGGCCTGGGTGGCGTGTGGTCAGGGATGCCACAAGCCCGGGCGGGGCATGGCTGCCTCCCGCGTGCCTGCCAGTGCGTAGCTCAGCTGGTTGGCTGTCTTGATCACAGTCTGTGCCAAGGTTTCGAGTTTGGCCTGGGGCAGCCGGGATTCAGGGCCCGAGATGCACACGCTGCCCAGCAGGCGCCAGTTTCTGCCAAACACCGGTGCGGATACGGTGGCCACCCCTTGCTCTCGCTCGCCCACGGACCAGTGGTAGCCGCGCCGACGAATGTCTTCGTAATCCCCCCCGGGCTCTCCCGAGAACGCGAGGATCACCCGGCCGGGCGAGCCTTTGTCCAGTGGGAGGTTCTCGCCCATGCGGGCGTGATGGCGCAATGCCTGTGGCCCTTCCACGCGAACGAGGCAGGTTCGCACGTTGCCTTCGCGTACATAAAAGGCGGCGCTTTCGCCCGTGGCGAGGGTGAGTTCGCGCAACGCGGGCTCCAACACATTCTGTACGTCAAAGCCCGCCTGGTAGCGCGCACCCAGCCAGCCGGCGGCCGGGCCCAGACGCCAGTCGCCGTCCTCGCGCTGCACCATGAAGCCCGACTGCGCCAGCGTGCGTGCCAGGCGCAGCACCGTGGTCTTGTGCAGGCCACAGCGGCGGCTCATTTCGGCCAGCGACAGGCTGGATTCCCCCAGTGCAAAAGCATCCAGCACCTGCAGGGCGCGTGTCACGGCAACCACGCCACCGCTGGTTTCGGTTTCCGGGGGGGAGGCAGGCTTCACCGGTGGGGGTCGTGTGGCGTCAGAGGGGGATTCCGGGCGCTTGGGGGGCGGGGTCCGTGTGTTGCTCATGGTGCACTTTGTTTCATTGTATGCAACGTCATTGTATTGGTTGAAACGCTTGCGTACAGTTGCACGCACGGCGCCGAACCCGCAAAGGTTCTGCAGACCGGCGTGAAGAACCACCACAACGGAGACAAATCCATGCCTGCTTTCCCATCGATCTCGCGCGCTGTCGGCGCGCGCCTGTGTGCCACCGTTCTGGGCCTCGCCGCATTGGCTTCGCCCATGGGCGCTGCCCTTGCGCAGGCCGCGTTCCCCGGTAAACCCATCCGCCTCATCGTGCCGTTCCCGCCCGGGGGTGGCACCGACATGATTGCTCGCACCGTGGCGCAAAAGGTCGCCGACCAGAACAAGTGGAATGTGATCGTGGACAACCGACCGGGTGCGGGCGGCAATCTGGGGGTGGATGCTGCGGCCAAGGCGCCTGCCGATGGCTACACGCTGGTGATGGGCCAGACCAGCAACCTCGCCATCAACCCCACGCTGTACCCCAAGCTGCCCTACGATCCGCTGAAAGATCTGGTGCCCGTGGCACTGGTGTCGTCCTCGCCCATCGTGATGGCAGCCCCCGCCAACTCGCCCTTCAAATCGTATGCCGATGTGGTGGCGGCTGCCAAGGGCAAGCCCGATGCAATCACGCTAGGCTTCTCCGGTAACGGCACCGTGGCCCACCTGGCGGGCGAATTGGCGGAAAACGCCGCCGACATCAAACTGCGCCACATTCCCTACAAAGGTGCTGCGCAGGCCATGACCGACCTGGTGGGCGGTCAGATCGACCTGTACATGTCGTCTGTGCCCACGCTGCTGGGCCAGGTGCGCAATGGAAAGCTCAAGGTCATCGCCATCACCTCGGCCAAGCGCTCGCCCCAACTGCCGGATGTGCCCACGCTGGCCGAGTCTGGCTACAAGGGCTTTGAGGCTGTGACCTGGTTCGGCATCCTGGCGCCGGCCGGTACGCCCGCGCCCATCGTGGCGCAGCTCAACAAGGCCATCAACGCGGCGCTGCAGCAGCCCGATGTGGCCGACAAGCTGCGCTCGGAAGGCGGTGACGTGCTGGGCGGCACGGCCGAGCAGTTCAGCACGCTACTGAAGGCCGAAGTTCCGCGCTGGGCCAAGATCGTGAAGGACTCGGGCGCCAGCCTGGACTGACGGGCTCATTCTGGGGCCGGTGTGTTCTGGACACCTGCCGGCTCCCCACTTCTTCACCTTTCGATTTCCTCTGCACTTCGTCAGCCGCCACCCCGAGGGGGCTTGTTTTGCTGCGGCACGGGCGTTTTGTACGCGCTGCCCAATTTGCAGTGCATATCTGCACCCCTGTTTCTCAGCTTTCTTTACAAGGATTCCACCATGAGCCAACTCCCTGAAATCATCCGCAGCATCGACCGCGTTAGCGCCGACGTCGTTGCCAAGGCCGCCACGTACCAGGCCGCGATCCTGGCCGACGTGGCCGGCCGCCGCGGCACCATGCACGGCCGCGTTGCGCCCGTGCACCAGAGCATGAAGGTGGCAGGCCCCGCCTTTACCGTGGAAGTGCGCCCTGGCGACAACCTCATGATCCATGCCGCTATCGCGCTGGCCCAGCCGGGCGACGTGCTGGTGATCGACGGCAAGGGCGACCAGACGGCGGCCCTCATGGGCACGCTGATGCTCAGCGCCTGCAAGAAGCGCGGTCTGGCTGGGGTGATCGTGGACGCTGCGATTCGCGACAAGCTGGAAATCCTGGAGCTGGACTTCCCCGTGTTCAGCGCGGGCTTCAACCCCGCAGGGCCAACGAAGTATGTGCCGGGCCGCATCAACCATCCGATCTCGGCCGGCGGTGCAACCGTAAACCCGGGCGATCTGGTCGTGGGCGATGCCGACGGCGTGGTCGTCATCGAGCGCGAGAAAGCCCCCGCCATGCTGGCCCTGGCCGACAAGAAGGTGGCCGACGAGGCTGCGCGCATCGAGGCGATTGCACGCGGCGACACCGCATCGAAATGGCTGCCTGCTGCGCTACGCGCCGCTGGCGTGCTGAAGGAAGGAGAGGCCCTGTGAGCCCAGCCGCCATCATCGTCACCGGTGCCGACCTGGCACCACAGGCCCTGGACCTGCTCGCGGGCTACCACATCGTTTACGCCGGCAAGACGCCGACAGAGGATGACCTGGTGGCTCTGTGCCGCGCACACAACCCCGTGGCCATCATCGTGCGCTACGGCAAGGTGGGCGCTGCGGTGATGGATGCGGCCCCCGCGCTCAAGGTCATCTCCAAGCACGGCAGCGGCACCGACACCATCGACAAGGTGGCCGCCCAGGCGCGCGGCATTGAGGTGGTAGCCGCCGTGGGCGCCAACGCTGCCGCGGTGGCCGAGCAGGCGCTGGCGCTGCTGCTGGCCTGCGCCAAGTCGGTGGTGCAGCTCGATGCGCGCATGCACGCCGGCCATTGGGACAAGGCAACGCACAAGAGCCTGGAGCTCTACGGCCGCACCGTGGGCCTGGTGGGCCTGGGCGCGATCGGCCTGCGCTTTGCGAAGATGGCCGATGCGCTTGGCATGCGCGTGATCGGGTTCGACCCGTTTGCAAAGAACCTGCCGGACTACGTGCAGAGCGTTCCACTCGAAACGATCTGGCGCGAATCCGATGCGGTCTCTTTGCACTGCCCGCTGACGGACGACAACCGCAACCTGCTGGGCGCCGCCACCCTGGCGCAGTGCAAGCGCGGCGTGATCGTGGTGAACACCGCCCGTGGCGGCCTGATCGACGAGGCCGCGCTGCTGGCCGCCGTGCGTTCGGGCCAGGTGATGGCGGCGGGGCTGGACAGCTTTGCGGTAGAGCCCATGGTGGCCGGCCACCCGTTCCAGGGCGAGCCGCGCTTCATTCTGAGCCCGCACATCGGCGGCGTGACCAGCGATGCCTACGTGAACATGGGCGTGGGCGCGGCGAAGAACCTGCTGGCCGTGCTGGCCCGCACACCGGGCGAAGCGGCAGTGGCCTGAGTGCCCCTCGCTCCATATCCAACCAAGAACATGGCCAGGCAGGGCGCCCGGACCACCAGGAGACAAGAGGCATGCCAAAAAATTTAAGACAAAAAGTGGCTCCAGCGCTTATCAATAAAGCGCTGGCAGCTATTGCTTTAGTAGCATCATGCGGCACGGCTGCAGCACAGACGGCTTACCCCTACAAGCCCGTCAAGCTGGTCGTGGGCTTTGCCGCAGGCGGACCTACCGATGTGGTGGCCCGCGCGTTTGCCGACCATGCCAGCCGTGCGCTGGGCCAGCCCTTTGTGGTGGACAACAAGCCCGGCGCCAACACCATCCTGGCTGCCCAGGCCGTGGCTGGTGCACCGGCCGACGGCTACACGCTGCTGTTTGGTGCCACCAACCACACCATGATTCCGGGCCTGTACAGCGGGCGGGTGAAGTTCGATGCGGTGAAGTCGTTCCGGCCGCTGTGCACTGTGGCCACCAGCCCCACCGTGCTGGTGGTCGGGCCCGCGCTGCCCGCCAGGTCGCTGGCCGACTACATGGCCCGTGCGCGCAAGGAGCCGGGGCGCCTGTCTGCGGGCACGGCGGGTGTGGGCAGCTCGGGCCACTTTGCCACCGAGATGTTTGCCAGGGCCAACAGCCTGCAGCTGAACCATGTGCCCTACAAGGGCGCCGCGCCCGTGGTGACAGACCTGGTGGGCGGCCAGCTTGACAGCTCGTTTGCCACGCTGGGTTCGGTGCTGCCGCAAATCAAGATCGGCAAGCTGACCGCGCTGGCGGTGGCGTCGCCCAAGCGGTCTTCGCTGCTGCCCGACGTGGCCACGTTTGCCGAAGCCGGAGGCGGCAACTATTCGGCCGATGCGTGGTACGGCCTGCTGGCCCCGGCGGGGCTGGACGAGACCATCGCCCAGCAACTGGAGCGCGTGGCCAGGGACTTTGTGCAAAGCCCCGCCGCCACCGACAAGCTGCGCGGCCTGGGGCTGGATGCCGATGCCACCTGCGGCGCTGCGTTCGCCAGCCAGGTTGGCCGCGAAGTGGCCACCTACACGCAGATAGCGCGCGACCTCGATCTCAAAGCAGATTGACCGTATTCCCCGATCCCCCCACTGACACTGATACAGGAGACCACCATGTTCCGCTTTTTCAAACCCCTCATCGTCGCTTGTGCCCTGGCATCGGGCCTGGCCCATGCCGCATTTCCCGAGCGCCCCGTCACCATCGTCGTGCCCTATGCCCCCGGTGGTGCGGCCGATGCCGTGGCCCGCGTGGTGGCCACGCGCCTGGGCGCCAAGCTGGGCACCAGCGTGGTGGTGGACAACAAGGCCGGTGCCAGCGGCACCATTGGCGCCAGCTTTGTGGCCAAGGCCCCGGCCGACGGCTACACCATGCTGTACGACGCCACCCCGCATTCCATCAACCCGCACCTGTTCGCCAAGATGCCGTACGCCAGCACCGCGCTGCAACCGCTGTCGCTGGTGATGCTGGCACCCAACGTGCTCATCGTGAAAGCCGATGCACCCTTCAAGAACGTGGGCGACCTGATCGCCAAAGCCAAGGCGCAGCCCGGAAAAATCAACTTTGCCTCGGGCGGTAGCGGCACGGTGCAGCGCCTGGCGGCCGAACTGTTTCGCCAGCAGCTGGGCCTGGACATGGTGCACGTGCCCTACAAGAGCGGCGGCCCGGCCATCGTCGACGTGATGGGTGGGCAGGTGGACTTCATGTTCGGCACTGTGGCCGCGACCTACCCCCATGTGTCGGGCGGCAAGCTGCGCGCGCTGGCGGTGTCGGCGCCTGAGCGTTCCAAGCGCCTGCCCGACGTGCCCACGGTGGCCGAGGCCGCCATTCCGGGCTATGAGGCTTATGAGTGGAACGGCATGTTCCTGCCCGCTGGTGTGCCCGCAGCAGTGGCCACCCAGCTGCAACAGGCCCTGCAGGAGGTGCTGAAGGAGGACGAGGTGAAGCAGCGCCTGGCCGACATGGGCGCCCAGCCCATCGGCTCCACGCCCGCCGAGTTTGCCGCCTTCCTGAAAAAAGAAGATGCCAAGTGGGGCGAGGTGGTGCGCAAGGGCCAAATCAAGCTGGACTGAGCCATGCCGTGGCCTGAGCTCACCACGCCCGTGCCGCACTCGGTGGGCCTGAGCCGCCCGCAGCGCCCGCCGCCACCCGGCGCATGTGACAGCCACATGCACATCTTCGATGCACGCTTTACGCCTTCGCCCCACTGGCCGCGCACGCCACCCCACGCGCCCGTAGACGCCTATCGGCAGCTGCAGCGGCGCCTGGGAACGGAGTGCGCGGTGGTGGTCACGCCATCCACCTACGGCACCGACAACGCCTGCATGCTCGATGCGCTGGACCAGCTGGGCGACCGTGCGCGCGGCGTGGCCGTGGTGGACCAGGACGTGGGTGCCGACGAGCTGGCCCGCCTGGCCGCGCGCCGTGTGCGCGGGCTGCGCGTCAACTTCGTCTCGCCCCAATCGTGGGGCACCACCACGCCTGAGATGCTGGCCACATTGGCCCGCAAACTGGCTGCGCACCCGGCCTGCGCGGGCTGGCATGTGCAAATTTTTGCGCACCCCGAGCAGATCGTGGCGATGGCGCCGCAGCTGCAGGCGCTGCCCGTACCGCTGGTGATCGACCACCTGGGCCGCATCGACCCGACACAGGGGCCGGAGGCCCTGGCGTATGGCGTGTTGCGTGCGCTGCTGGATGGCGGCAACGCCTGGGTCAAGCTCTCGGGCGCCTACATGCGCTCGGCCATGCACGCCACCGCCTACGCCGATACCCTTCCGTTGGGCCGCGCCCTGGTGCAGGCTGCGCCCGAGCGGCTGGTGTGGGGCAGCGACTGGCCGCACACCACCGAGGCGCCCGGCACCGTGAACGATGCCGATCTGCTGGACCTGCTGCAGGCCTGGGCTGGCAGCGACGCCGTGGCCGATCGCATCCTCGTGGACAACCCGGCGCGACTGTATGGTTTCGATATCCCATCCTGAATCCGAGAGACCCTCATGTTTTTGCTGCACCCTCCCCAGGTTCGTGAACTGGAAGTCTTCACGACCATGCCCGAGCATTTCCGACGCCGCGAGCGCAGCGTCTGGGCCGACGCCAATCGCGGCGGCATCATCACCGATTCGTTCCTCGAAGGCCCGGTTTTCGACAGCGCGGGCCATCTGTACGTGACCGACATCCCGTGGGGCCGCATCTTCCGCATCGACCCGCAGGGCGCCTGGTCGCTCGTCGCCGAGTACGACGGCGAGCCCAACGGCATGAAGTTCATGGATGCCGGCACGCTGCTCATCACCGATTACAAGAACGGGCTGGTGCGCCTGGACGTGGCCACAGGGGTCATTACACCCTACCTGGAGCGGCGCAATAGCGAACGCTTCAAGGGCGTGAACGACTTGGTCTTCGATGCCGATGGCAACCTGTATTTCACCGACCAGGGCCAGAGCGGCCTGCACGACCCCAGCGGCCGCCTGTACCGCTTGCGGCCCAGCGGTCAGCTCGACCTGTTGCTGGCCAACGTGCCCAGTCCCAACGGCGTCGCCCTGTCGCCCGACGGCCGCGTGCTGTACCTGGCGGTGACGCGGGGCAACTGCGTGTGGCGCGTGCCGCTGCTGCCCGACGGCAGCGTGGCCAAGGTGGGGCAGTTCTTCACCTCCCATGGCCCCAGCGGTCCGGACGGCCTGGCGGTGGATGCGACAGGCCGCCTGCTGGTGGCCAACCCAGGCCTGGGCTATGTATGGGTTCTGAACCATCGAGCCGAACCCGAACAGGTGCTGCGCGGTGTTCCGGGCAGCTCCACCACCAACCTGGCATTTGGTGGAGAGGGCGGTACAACGCTGTATGTGACCGACTCCACGCACGGCCAGGTGCTGAGGCTGGCAATGGATGTGCCCGGGTTGCCTCTGCACGGCTTGCGTGCGCAGGGGCCGACCTGAAGGGCCTTGCCGATTGCGAAGCCTTCAAGCAGGCCATGGATCAGGAAACCTACCGCACGGCCCTGGCGCGAGAAGGCGCTGGTGGAAAAACTGGGGTTGGCCAAACCGTCCTGAGGACCACCCGCGGGAGGGGGAGCCGTTCCGTGTGATGATCCGTGCAGACATTGAACGGACATATCTCCATGGCATCTTCCTCCGACAGCATCAGCATGGCCCTGTTTTGCGACTTTGAAAACGTCGCCCTGGGCGTGCGCGATGCGCAGTACGAAAAATTCGACATCAAGCCCGTCCTGGAGCGCCTGCTGCTCAAGGGCAGCATCGTGGTCAAGAAGG
>JANJVG010000014.1 GCA_024710165.1 Burkholderiaceae bacterium | reverse complement strand
AGCGGCCGATGTAGTCCAGGCTCACGTCGCAGAAGGTGCACTTCTTCCAGTAGCAGCCCTGGGCTACGGTGAGCTTGTTCCAGCGCCCGTCACTCCACAGCCGGTGCATGGGGTTGAGCATGTCGAGCAGCGAGAGGTACTGACCCAGCGGCAGCCCGTCCCAGGTGGGCGTGCCCACGTCGGCGAAGGGCACATCGGGCTCCATCATGTTCACGTACTGCACGGCGCCCGCCTCGTTGCGCACAAAGGTGCGCACCAGGCGCTGGCGGCCGCGCTGGCCCTGCACATGCTCCAGCAGAGCCAGCAGCGGACGCTCGCCTGCGTCCAGGGTGACGTAATCGAAGTAGTCGAACACGCGCGGCTCGGTCAGCTCGCGCAGTTCGGTGTTGACAAAGCCGCCCCCCAGCACCGTGACGATGTGCGGGTGCTGGGCCTTGATGGTCTGCGCGATGCGGAACGCCGCATACACCGAGCCCGGAAAGGGCACCGAGAGCAGCACCACATCGGGCGCATGGCGCTGCACGGCGGCCAGCGTCAGGTCGCACAGCGTGTCGTCCACCAGGTTGGGCGCTGCGGCCAGGGCCTGCGCCAGCGGCTCGAAGGTCGGCTGACTGCCCGCCAGCGACTCGGCATAGCGCACAAACTCAAAGCGCGGGTCCACCGCGTCGCGCAGCACATCGGCCAGGTCGTTCAGGTACAGCGTGGCCAGGTGCTTGGCACGGTCGTGCAGGCCCAGGGCGCCAAAGGCCCAGCCCAGCGGGTCGCCGCCTTCGTCGTCCACATACACATCGAGCGAGGCAAAGCGCGGCCCCTCAGGCAGAAAACTGCGGCCGACGATGCGGTGCGCCAGCGTGCTGTCGCGCCCCTGCAAAAAGGCGATGGCGGGGCCGACCGTGGCCAGATAGCGGTCTTGCTGCGCCACAAAGGCCTGCAGGGAGGTGCTGTGCTTCTTCGCGGGCATGGCGGCCACCCGCCCGGCCACGGCGCGCAGGCCCTCGGGCGAGAGCAGCCGCAGCACCAGCGCCAGCGCCAGGTCTTCCTGTACTGCCTGAATGCCGCTGGCACGCAGGAACCCCGTGATGTAGGCCGTGGATGGGTAGGGCGTGTTGAGCTGCGTCATCGGCGGGATGATGGACAGCACACGGAGCGAGGAAGCAGGCTGGACGGACATGAACGCGGGCTGGGGATGCCGCCAGCAGGATGAAAAAGGAGGCCCCGATTATCGGCCGTCATCCGTATCCGGGCGGTGCGGCGGGTTGTTGGCGGTTGCCCGTCCGCTGCCACCGGCACTCCAACTCATTCTTCGAATAATTCAGAGTGCGTACCTGCACGCACAAAAATGATGGCGCTGCCATCGAGCCGGTAGATCAGCAGGAAGTCGCCGCCGATATGGCATTCACGGTGGTCCGCCCAGTCCCCCTTGAGCGGATGGTCCAGCCACTCGGGGCCCAGCGGTGCGTCGTTGGCAATGAGCAGCAGCATCGCCTCCTTCAGGCGATGCAGGTCGTAGCGACCGGAGCGGGAAAGGCGCTCCCAGTCCTTGAGGAAGGCCCTGGTGTAGTCACACGCCCTGGGGGGCGCAGCCCGCTTCGCTTTAGCGGGCCTTTTCGAGGTCATCGATCAGGGCGCTGGCAGAGTCGAAACGGGCCACCCGGGCCTTCGCCATGGCGCGGGCTTCCTCCAAGGCAGCGCGGGTTTGCGCGTTGGGCACTTTGAGTTCCAGCGGGAAGGCCTGGTCATTGACCACACGCTTGAGCAGGATGCGTACGGCATCCGAGACGGACAGCCCCATGGCTGCCAGCGCCTCGCTGGCTTGCGCCTTGGTTTCTTCGTCCACCCGGACGTGTAGCATGGTGGAATGGGCCATGGTTAAATCCTCTGTAAGAGGCGAATTTTGTATCTCTTATGCGATACAGTCAAGTCCATCGGCCATCGGCAATGGACCGCGCTTCTGTGGTGCGGCGCTTGCCAAGCGCTTATGCTTGCCGCATGACAGCGCCCGAGCCACCCAAGCCCCCCGCCCCCCCGCAGCCCCGAAACCCCCTGCACGGCGTCACCCTCGAAGCCATGGTGGTGGCGCTGCACGCCCACTATGGCTGGCAGGAGCTGGGCCAACTCCTCCCCGTGCGCTGCTTTCAGAGCGACCCCAGCGTGGCGTCGAGCCTGAAATTCTTGCGCAAGACGCCCTGGGCGCGCGAGAAGGTGGAGAGCCTCTACCTCTTCATGCTGCGCGAGCAGCGGCGCAACGCCCCCGGCGGGCGCTGAGCCGCCATCGTTCGCGCCGTTTCAGTGCAGGGGCGCGACCAGGAAGTCGCGCCCGATGCCCGCGCCCAGGTCGTTCACGCGGTCCAGGAACTGCGTCAAAAACGCGTGCAGGCCGGTGGCCAGGATTTCGTCGATGCGGCCGTACTGCAGGTCGGCCAGCAGGCGCCCAGCGCGCCGCTCGGTCTCGGCCGAATGGCCGTTGGACACCAGGGCCAGGTTGTCCACCACCTCGCGCAGGCTGGCGTGCAGGGAGCGTGGCATGTCGCGGCGCAGGATCAGCAGGTCGGCCACGCGCTCGGGCGTGATCACGTCGCGGTACACCTTGCGGTACACCTCAAAGGCAGAGACGCTGCGCAGGATGGCGCTCCAGTGGTAGAAGTCGGCCTCGGGCTCGCGCCCGGTGATGACGCCATGGAAATCACTCTGTACGGCATGGAACTTCACATCCAGCAGGCGCGCCGTGTTGTCGGCCCGCTCCAGAAAGGTGCCCAGACGCAGGAAGTGGAAGGCCTCGTCCTGCAGCATGGTGCCCAGCGTGACGCCGCGCGAGAGGTGCGAGCGGTACTTCACCCATTCGAAGAACTGGCCCGGGTCACGCTCGAAGGCGCCGCCTTCAAGCTGGCGGTGCAACTCCAGCCAGGTCTGGTTCTGCGTCTCCCAGACCTCGGTGGTGAGCGCGCCGCGCACCGCACGGGCGTTCTCGCGCGCGCCGCGCAGGCACGACAGGATGGACGAGGGGTTGTTGCCGTCGCGCACCATGAAGTCAAGCACGCCGTCACGCGTGACGGCACCGTGGCGCGCGGTATAGGCGGGAATCAGCTCGCTGATCGACAGCAGGCCCATCCAGCCCTCTTGCGCCTTGGCGGTGGATTGGGGCAGGAGCGCGGTCTCGTAGCCCACGTTGAGCATTCGGGCGGTGTTTTCTGCCCGCTCGGTGTATCTCGACATCCAGAACAGATGGTCAGCGGTACGACTCAGCATGCAACCTCCTCGGGCAGAAAACCCCGCACGCGCTGCGCGCGTCGGCCGTGTTTTAGTGAAAGCCCGCCTGCGGCGGTCTTTTGGTGAACGCATAACAAGTGCTTCGCACAGTTGTTAGCGTCCCCCCTGTTTACTGGCGTAAACAGAACTGCCCGTTCGGTGTATCTCGACATCCAGAACAGATGATCGGCGGTGCGGCTCAGCATGCTTTGCTCCCTTCTTCCTGCAGCACCCAGGTGTCCTTGGTGCCGCCCCCTTGCGATGAATTGACGACGAGCGAGCCCTCTTTCAACGCTACGCGCGTCAGCCCGCCGGCCACCATCTGCACCTTCTGGCCCGAGAGCACGAAAGGACGCAGGTCGATGTGGCGCGGCGCCAGGCCGCTGTCGACGAAGGTGGGGCAGCTCGACAGGCTAAGCGTGGGCTGGGCGATGTAGCGCGCAGGGTCGGCGATGAGGGCGCGGCGGAAGTTCTCGATCTCCGACTGCGAGGCCGCCGGGCCGATGAGCATGCCGTAGCCACCGGCGCCGTGCACCTCTTTCACCACCAGTTCAGACAGGTGGTCGAGCACGTAGCGCAGGTCGTCCTGCTTGCGGCACAGCCAGGTGGGCACGTTCTGCAGGATGGGTTCCTCGCCGAGATAGAAACGGATCATCTCGGGCACATAGGGGTAGACCGACTTGTCGTCGGCCACACCGGTGCCCACGGCGTTGCAGATGGCCACGTTGCCCGCGCGGTAGGCCTGCATGAGGCCGGCGCAGCCCAGCGTGGAATCGGGACGAAACACCTTCGGATCGAGAAAATCATCGTCCACGCGGCGGTAGATGACATGCACGCGCTGCAGCCCGCGCGTGGTGCGCATGTAGACGAAGTTGTCGCGCACCACCAGGTCCTGCCCCTCAACCAGCTCCACGCCCATCTGCTGCGCAAGGAAGGCGTGCTCGAAATACGCGCTGTTGAGCATGCCGGGCGTGAGCACTACCACCGTGGGCGTGGCTGCGCCGGCCGGTGCGCTGGCACGCAGGGTGTCGAGCAGCAGGTCGGGGTAATGGGCCACGGGTGCCACCTGGTGCATGCTGAACAGCTCGGGGAACAGCCGCATCATCATGCGGCGGTTCTCCAGCATGTAGCTCACGCCACTGGGGACGCGCAGGTTGTCCTCGAGCACGTAGTGCACGCCCTCGCCCTGCGCATTGGCAGCGCGCACGATGTCGATGCCAGCAATGTGCGAATAGATGTCGCGCGGCACCTTGACGCCTGCCATCTGGGGGCGGTACTGGGCGTTGTTCAGCACCAGGTCCGCCGGGACGAGGCCCGCACGCAGGATGTCCTGGCCGTGGTAGACATCGTGGATGAAGCGGTTGAGCGCCGTCACGCGCTGCACCAGCCCGCGCTCCATGCGTGCCCACTCATGGGCCGGAATGATGCGCGGCACCAGGTCGAACGGGATCAGGCGCTCGTTGCCCGCCCCGCCCTCGTCCTTGTCGCCATACACGGCGAAGGTGATGCCCACGCGACGGAAGATCATCTCGGCCTCGGCGCGGCGGGCTTGCATGGTTTCGGGCGCCTGGCGCGCCAGCCAGTGGCCGTAGCGCTTGTAATGCTCTCGCACATCGCTGCCGTCAAAGGGCAGGATGGCGTACATCTCGTCAAATTTCTGCATGGGCAGCCTCCTCTGAAACCAGAATAGCAAGTTATGCGCCAGTGCGGCACGGTGGGCGCAGCAAAATCAGGGCACCGGATGCTGCCAGTAGCGCATTTTGTCCCGCCGTTCACAGCCCACCCGGTCGGGCTGGGCCGATGCCCAGGTGGCCGCACCACAGCGCGGCGACTCCACCACGGCAATACCGCGCTCGCGCAGGCGCTGCAACACTTCGGGCGCGGGGTGCCCGAAGCGGCTGCGGTAGGCGGCCTGCACCAGTGCGGTGCGCGGCTGCACGGCATCCAGGAAGGGCGCGCTGGAAGATGTTTTGCTGCCATGGTGCGGCACCAGCAGCACATCGGCCTGCAGGGCGGCACCGCGCGCCACCAGGGCCTGCTCTTGCGCGGCCTCGATGTCGCCCGCCAGCAGAGCCGCCGTGCCGTGCGCATCAACCACCCGCAGCACACAGCTGAGCGCGTTGGAGCGCTGGGCCTGCGGCCCTGTGCCCACCGTGTCCGGCAAAGGGTGCAGCAACTCGAAATCAACACCATCCCAATGCCAGCGCTGCCCGGCCAGGCAGGGGGTTGCAGGCCCCAGGGCCTGCAAAGTCGGGTCGCCCGCAATCGAGCCGGTCAGCCGGGCCTGGGGCTGCTGCGCCAGCACCGCAAAGGCTCCGCCGGTGTGGTCGCTGTCGCGGTGGCTGAGCATCAGCACATCGACACGCTCGCCCAGCGCGCGCAACAGTGGCACCAGCACGCGCGCACCGGCATCGCTCACCCGGCTGTAGCGCGGTCCGGCGTCGTACAGCAGGGTGTGCGTGGCCGTGCGCACCAGCACGGCAGTGCCCTGCCCCACATCGGCCGCCAGCAGTTCAAACCGGCCCGGCACCGGCCGCGCGTCTTGCCACAGCAGCACCGGCAGCAACAGGGGCAGCCCCAGCGCCCGCACCTGCCAGGGCAGCCGCATGGCGAGCAGTACGCCCCCGGCCACGCCGGCCACGCCGGCCCACAGCGGCGCGGCGGGCACGGCCACCTGCGCCCAGGGCCAGGTGGCCAGCCACTGCAGAATAGCCGACAGTGCCTGCACGCCCCAGGCTGCCGCCTGCCACAGCGGCGCCCAGACCACCCCGGCAAACGCCAGCGGCGTGACCACCAGTGTCACCCAGGGAATCGCCAGCATGTTGGCCACCAAACCCACCAGCGACACCTGACCAAAGAGCAGCAGGCCCAGCGGCGTAAGCGCCAGCGTAACCACCCATTGCTCACGCAATAAGGATAGAAATCGGCCGCCAGCGCTCTTATTTATTGCGTCATTAGCCACAAAATCCGTAGCAAACAACACCGCCACTGCCACAAAACTGAGCCAGAATCCCGGTTGCTGCAAGGCCCACGGGTCGGGCACCACCACGACGGCACAGGCCAGCAGCCACACCTGCGGCCAGGGCCAGCGCAGCCCGCCCAGGCGCAGCAGGCTCACGGTGGTCAGCATGAGAACCGTGCGCTGCGCAGGCACACCCCAGCCGCTGAACAACGCATACAACGCTGCAAGCAGCACACCACCGATCAGCGCCGCCGAGGGCGCGGGCAGCGCAAGGCACAGACGCTGCGAGCGCCGCCACAAGGCCTGCACCACGGCAGCCGCCAGCCAGGCAAACAGCGTGATATGCAGGCCCGAGATGCTCATGAGATGGGCAACGCCCGTGGCGCGGAACACGTCCCAGTCGGCGCGGTCGATGGCACGCTGGTCGCCGGTGACCAGCGCAGCCACCACGCCGGCCAGCCGTACGCGGTGGGCGTCCGTGGAGTCTGGTGCGAGTGTGTCGAAAATCGCATCGCGCACGCCTTGCCGGGCGTGCTCCACCGGGTGGCGCCATGTGGTATCGACCCGCCTTGGTGGCACATCGCGCGGCCCCACCCGCACATACCCCGTGGCCTGCACGCCTTGCTCCCACAGCCACAGCTCGTAATCAAAACCGTGCGGATTGCGCGCACCGTGCGGCGCCTTCAGGCGCACCGTCATTTGCCAGCGCTCCCCGGCGCGCAACGGCTCAGGCAGCCGCTGCGCCTGCACCAGGTCTGGCGCTTCTTCCCACTCGCCCCGGTACCAGCCCAGGTCGATCAATGCCGGGAGTTGCACGGGAGCCCCCGCCAGGCTGGCGGATTCCACTTCCAGGCGCAACCGCAGCCCGGCATCGATCGGCTGGGGCATGGCTGCAACGACACCGGCGACCAGGATGTCACGCCCCTCCAGCGCAGGGTTCAACGCCCCTGCGGCAAAGTGGCTCGCCCGCAGGCCCGTCAGCGCCAGAACGGCCAGCGCAGCAACGCAGGAGATCAACGTGCGACGCAGCAGTGCGCCACCGCGCCGGGAATGCCAGAGCCACCAGGCCAAGGCAACCGCAAACACCCCCAGCGCCGAATAGGCCCATGCAGGCCACAGCGCAGGCTGTTGCAGTTGCAGCGCTGCGCCAGCCACAGTACCCAAAAGCATTGCCGTCCACCTGCCCATCGGCCGGGGGGAGCGGGCTGATGGGGCACTGGTCAAGCGGTCAGTGTGGAGCGACATGGGGCGATGCTAAGGCACCGCCCCATCCACGCACCCCGGCAGGCCTGTGTACCATCCGAAGCCTAGACCACCCACGGCCTGTACGAGCACACCGCTCCCCCAAGGCCGGCTCACCGTTTTCAGAAGGAACACCCATGAGCGTTTACGACAAGCTTTCCGCCCTGAATATCACCCTGCCGCCGGTTGCCGTGCCCGCCGCCGCCTATGTGCCGTTTGTGCAGACCGGCAAGCTGGTCTTTCTGAGCGGCCACATCGCCCGCAAGGACGGCAAGCCCTGGGCAGCGCAGTTTGGCCGCAACATCACCACCGAGGAGGGTAAGCTGGCCGCCCGCTCGGTGGCCATCGATCTCATGGGCACGTTGCAGGCGGCCTGCGGTGGCGACCTGAACCGCGTCAAGCGCATTGTGAAAGTGATGAGCCTGGTGAACTCGACGGGCGACTTCACCGAACAACACCTCGTCACCAACGGCGCCAGCGAACTGCTGGGCGAGGTGTTTGGCGAAGCCGGCGTTCACGCCCGCAGTGCCTTTGGCGTAGCGCAGATTCCGCTGGGTGCCTGCGTGGAAATCGAGCTGATCGCCGAACTGGCCTGACCCGCCCGAACGGGCGGCTGGCGTCAGAAGGATTCCCAGTCGTCCTCGCCCCCAGCGGGCGCTACGCGGGCGGTTGCCGCAGCGGGCTTGGAGGCTGCCGGTCTGGCAGGCGCTGGCCGGGCCGGGGCGGCACTCCCCTCCGCTGGGGCCAGACGCGCTGGTGCCTTGGGGGCCGGCGCACGAGCCGCCTTGCGGGGGGCGGTTTCCGTACGGGCCGCAGGCGGCGCAGCAGCTGCGGGGCTGCGTGTCACCGGGGCGGCCATCGGCAGACTGCCACCCTGGACCTTGAACACCGACACGGCCTGTGCCAACTGCTGCGCCTGCTCGCGCAGGCTCTGCGCGGCGGCCGTGCTTTGCTCGACCAGCGCGGCGTTCTGCTGCGTCATCTGGTCGAGGTTGACCACCGCCTGGTTCACCTGGCCAATGCCGGTGCTCTGCTCGGTGCTGGCCGCCGTGACCTCGCCGATCATGTCAGTGACGCGCTGCACCGACTGCACGATCTCCTGCATGGTGCCCCCGGCATCCTGCACCAAGCGCGATCCCAGCTCCACTTTTTCGACCGAAGCGCCGATCAGCTGCTTGATCTCTTTGGCCGCCTCGGCGCTGCGCCCCGCGAGGCTGCGCACTTCGCTGGCGACCACGGCAAAACCCCGGCCCTGCTCTCCCGCGCGGGCAGCCTCGACCGCGGCGTTGAGCGCCAGGATGTTGGTCTGGAACGCAATACCGTCGATCACGCCGATGATGTCGGCAATTTTCTGGCTACTGCGATGGATGTCTTCCATCGTGGAAACCACTTCCTTGACCACCTCACCACCCCGGCGCGCAACACCCGAGGCGCCAGTGGCCAGCGTACTGGCCTGCTGGGCGCTGGCAGCACTTTGCTGGATGGTGCTGGTGAACTGCTCCATGGCCGCAGCGGTCTCTTGCAGGTTGCTGGCCGTCTGCTCGGTGCGGGCCGACAGATCGTGGTTGCCCGAGGCAATCTCGGCGCTGGCGGTGGCAATGCTGTCGGTGCTCTGGCGCACCTGGTGCACCATGCGACCCAGGCTTTCGCTCATGCCATACAGCGCGCGCAGCAGATCGCCAAATTCATCACGCCGCGCTACAGACTCCTGGGAGCTCAGGTCGCCATCCGCGATCCGCTGGGCCAGCGTCTGTGCCTGCATCAGCGGCTGCTGGATGTTACGGATGAGAAAGTACGCACCCACGCCCAGGCCCAGCAACACCAGCGCCACCATCAACCCGGCCAGCTGTACGGTGCGCATGCGATCCGCTCCCAGCTCGGCCTGTCGCTGCGCCGAATATTTCTGCTGCAGATCCACAAAATCGCGCAAGGCCTGCAGGTAGGCTGCCACGGCCGGGTTGTACGACTGCTTGACGAGCGTGATGGCTTCGTCGCCACGGCCTTCACCCTTGAGCTGGGTGGCCTGCTTGCGCAGATCGAGCATGGCAGATCGGGCTGCGGCAATTTTGGCCATCTGGGTCTTGTCGGCATCGTTCGATGCAATCGACTCCAGCAACTTCTGCACTTGGCTGATCTGCGCCGACGTGGCAGCAATCACGTCCTTGAACTCCACCGCAACCGCCGGATCGCTGCTCACGATCATGGCCTGGGTGCGGGCGGCATTGGTTTCGGTCAGCCCTTGCCACTTCAGCGCCGACTCGACACGGCTGGCCAGCTCGCGCGTGACGGCATCGGCCTGTGCCTGGGATTTGGACGAGCGGTAGGCCGCAAAACCCACGACCGCCACGAGAAGGACGATGAGGGCGAGCACCGAAAGCCACAGCTTGTGGGCAATACGCAGGTTGTTGGTCATGGGGAATCTCCTGATGTGCCGGTTCACATCCGACTTTTGTCGGCACGAACCACAGTGACAAAGTGTACGCCGATCGCCCCCCGAAAGGCTCCATGACAACCCGGCCTCTGACGGTTGCACGCGGTTTTGTGCCGCCAAGCCGCGGCGATGCCTGCCCGGGGGTCACTCCACCCGGACCACCGTTGCCGGCTTGAACCCCAGATCTGCCGCTTTGCCCTTGCGCCCGCGCACCGCACGGGCGTTGTTGAGCGATCGGATTTCAAGCTGCTCGTCGCGCGGTTTGCCGCCGCGCCCCAGCCCCTCGATGCGGATGCTGCGCGTGTACGCCGCCGTGCCAGCGAGCTGGTCCTTGTCCTCCAGATCGATCAGCATCAGGCCGCGCCCGCCCTTTTCCATCAGCTTGAGCTCGCCGATTTCGAAGGTCAGGATGCGCCCACCCACCGAGGCGCAGGCCACATGGGTGGCAGGGGCCAGAGGCTGGCTGCCGCTGGAATGCGCGGCGTGCGAGGGTGCGCAGATGGCTTCGCCCTCCCCCACGGTGATGAAGGCCTTGCCTCCACGCTGGCGCGAGACCATGTTCTCCACAGTGGCCAGGAAACCGTAGCCGCCCGTGCTCGCCAGCAGCAGCAGCGCCGTGGCCGGGCCAGCAAAGTAGTGGGCGATGGTGGTGCCGGGCTCCAGGTCGATCAGCGTGGTGACGGGCTGGCCGTCGCCGCGCGCGCCGGGTAGTTGCGCCACGGGCACAGAATAGATGCGGCCGTTGTGACCGAACACGAGGAGCTGGTCCACCGAGCGGCACTCGAAGGTGCCATAGAGCCCGTCGCCGGCCTTGAAGGCAAAGCTTGCGGCCTCGTGGCCATGGCCGGTGCGCGCACGCACCCAGCCTTTTTGTGACACCACCACGGTGACGGGCTCGTCCACCACCTTCACTTCGACCACGGCTTTTTTCTCGGCCTGGATCAGGGTGCGGCGCGCGTCCTGGAATTGCTTGGCATCCTGCTCGATCTCCTTGATCATCAGGCGGCGCAGCGCGGCCGGGTTGCCGAGGATTTCTTCGAGCTTGTCCTGGTTTTCTCGCAGTTCCTTCAACTCCTGCTCGATCTTGATGGCTTCGAGGCGTGCCAGCTGGCGCAGGCGGATTTCAAGGATGTCCTCGGCCTGCCGGTCGCTGAGCTTGAAGCGCGCGATCAGCGCGGCCTTGGGCTCGTCCGACTGGCGGATGATGGCGATCACCTCGTCGATGTTGAGCAGCACCATCTGCCGCCCTTCGAGGATGTGGATGCGGTCGAGCACCTTTTGCAGCCGGTGCTGGCTGCGCCGTGTGATGGTGGTCTGGCGGAACGCAATCCACTCGTCGAGCATCTGGCGCAGGGATTTCTGCACCGGCTTGCCGTCGATGCCCACCATGGTCAGGTTGATCGGTGCCGAAGTCTCCAGGCTGGTGTGCGCCAGCAGCGCGGTGACCAGCTCCTGTTGCGGCACCTTGCCGGTCTTGGGCTCGAACACCAGGCGCACGGGCGCGTCCTTGCTCGACTCGTCACGCACCACGTCAAGCACGGCCAGGATGCTGGCCTTGAGCTGCGTCTGGTCCTGGCTCAGCGCCTTTTTGCCCGCCTTGACCTTGGGGTTGGTGATCTCTTCGATTTCTTCCAGCACGCGCTGCGTGCTCACGCCGGGTGGCAGTTCGTTGACCACCAGTTGCCACTGGCCGCGCGCGAGCTCTTCGATCTTCCAGCGTGCGCGCACCTTCAGGCTGCCACGGCCCGTGCGGTAGGCATCCTGAATTTCGCCCGCACTGCTGATGATCTGGCCACCGCCGGGGTAGTCCGGCCCGGGCACCAGGGCCAGCAGGTCTTCGTGGCTCAGCGAGGGCGTCTTGATGAGCGCAATGCACGCGTCGGCAATTTCGCGCAGGTTGTGGCTCGGGATCTCGGTGGCCAGGCCCACGGCGATGCCGCTGGCGCCATTGAGCAGCGCAAACGGCAGGCGCGCGGGCAACTGGCGCGGCTCCTGCGTGGAGCCGTCGTAGTTGGGCATGAAATCGACCGTGCCTTCGTCGATCTCGTCGAGCAGCAGGCTGGTGATCTTCGACAGGCGGGCCTCGGTGTAGCGCATGGCCGCCGCGCCGTCACCGTCGCGGCTGCCGAAGTTACCCTGGCCGTCGATCAGCGGGTAGCGCTGCGAAAAATCCTGCGCCAGGCGCACCAGCGCGTCGTAGGCCGACTGGTCGCCGTGCGGGTGAAAGCGGCCCAGCACGTCGCCCACCACGCGGGCACTCTTGACCGGCTTGGCCGCCGTGTTGCCCGAGTAGCTCAGGCCCATGCGGTCCATGGCATAGAGAATGCGCCGCTGCACGGGCTTGAGGCCGTCGCACACGTCGGGCAGCGCGCGTCCCTTGACCACGCTCAGCGCGTACTCCAGGTAGGCGCGCTGGGCGTAGCTGCCCAGGCCCGGTTCATCAGGCGTCTCGGGCGCAGAAAATTCGAGGGTGGGTTGGTCACTCATGCGGAGGGTCCGTCATCGGCAGGCCCCTGCGGGGCTCTGCTGAAATTTTTAACTATATTTTTAATAGCTACCAGCGCTTATCAATAAAGGGCTAGAGGCACAAAACACTTAAATATCCACTTCCACGCTGTCGCCGTGCAGTTCCATCAGCTCGCGCCGTGCGGCGGCTTCGCCCTTGCCCATGAGCTTGGTGATAAGGCCTTCGGTGGCGCCGAAGTCCATGCCGCCCAGGTGCACGGGCAGCAGGCGCCGCGTGTCGGGGTTGAGCGTGGTTTCCCACAGCTGCTCGGCGTTCATCTCGCCCAGGCCCTTGAAGCGGCTGATCTGGCACTTCTCTTTGGGCACGCCGTCTTTGGCACATTTGTCGAGGATGGCGGTGAGCTCGCCCTCGTCCAGCGCGTACATCTTGGCGGCCGGCTTCTTGCCACGTGCGGGCACGTCCACCCGAAACAGCGGCGGGCGCGCCACATAGATATGGCCCGCGTCAATGAGCTTGGGAAAATGGCGGAAGAACAGCGTGAGCAGCAGCACCTGGATGTGCGAGCCGTCCACGTCAGCATCGCTCAGGATGCAGACCTTGCCATAGCGCAGGCCCGAGAGGTCGGGCGAATCATGAGGGCCGTGCGGATCGACCCCGATGGCGACCGAAATGTCGTGGATTTCGGTGTTGGCAAACAGCCGGTCTCGGTCCACCTCCCAGGTGTTGAGCACCTTGCCGCGCAGCGGCAGCACGGCCTGGCTTTCCTTGTCGCGGCCCATCTTGGCGCTGCCACCGGCCGAGTCGCCCTCGACCAGGAAGACCTCGTTGTGGCGGATGTCGCGGCTTTCGCAGTCGGTCAGCTTGCCGGGCAGCACGGCGACGCCCGAGCCCTTGCGCTTCTCGACCTTCTGGCCGGCCTTCTGGCGCGTTTGCGCGGCCTTGATGGCGAGTTCGGCCAGCTTCTTGCCGTAGTCCACATGCTGGTTGAGCCACAGTTCGAGCGCCGGGCGCACGAAGCCTGACACCAGACGCACCGCGTCGCGCGAGTTCAGGCGCTCCTTGATCTGGCCCTGGAACTGCGGGTCGAGCACCTTGGCCGACAGCACATAGCTGGCGCGCGCGAACACGTCCTCGGGCAGCAGCTTCACGCCCTTGGGCAACAGCGAGTGCAGTTCGATGAAGGATTTGACGGCCTGGAACAGGCCATCGCGCAGGCCGCTCTCGTGCGTGCCACCGGCGCTGGTGGGGATGAGGTTGACGTAGCTCTCGCGCACCGGCTGGCCGTCCTCGGTGAAGGCCACGGCCCAGGCGGCGCCCTCGCCCTCGGCGAAGCTGTCGTGGCCCGCGTCGGCAAAGCCCTCGCCCTCGAACAGCGGAATCACCGGGTCGGCGCTGAGCGTCTGCATCAGGTAGTCGCGCAGGCCGCCCTTGTACTGCCAGGTCTGGGTGTCGCGCGTCTTCTCGTTGGCGAGCGTGACCGACACGCCGGGCATCAGCACGGCCTTGCTGCGCAACAGGTGCATGAGCTCGCCCATGGGCAGGCTGCTCGACTCGAAATACTTGGCATCGGGCCACACGCGCACCGTGGTGCCCTGCTTGCGCTCGCCGCCCTCCAGCGGCCGCGCCACCAGGGGCTCGACCACATCACCCCCCGAAAACACCAGGCGCGCGGCCTGGCCCTCGCGGTGGCTGGTGGCCTCCAGGCGCGTGGCCAGGGCGTTGGTGACCGACACGCCCACGCCGTGCAGGCCGCCCGAGAAGCTATAGGCGCCGCCCTTGCCCTTGTCGAACTTGCCACCGGCATGCAGGCGGGTGAACACGAGTTCGATCACCGGGGCCTTTTCCTCGGGGTGCAGGCCGAAGGGAATGCCCCGGCCGTCGTCCTCCACGCTGACCGAGCCGTCCTGGTGCAGCGTGACCTTGATCTTCTTGCCGAAGCCCGCCAGGGCCTCGTCGGCGGCGTTGTCCAGCACCTCCTGGATGATGTGCAGGGGGTTGTCCGTGCGGGTGTACATGCCCGGGCGCTGCTTGACAGGCTCCAGGCCCTTGAGCACGCGGATCGAGCCTTCGGAGTATTCGCTCGCGGAAACGGAAGAGGGTTTGACTGCCATGGGGGCGGATTGTAGTGCTGTATGAATTCACAGCCGCCATGCCGTGGAGCAAGAAACAGGTCGCCCCGGGGTCGGCATGGAAAGCCCAATCCCGCTACATTTATGCGTATGCATACGAATGCCCCCAAACTGTCCATGTTCCAGGTGCTGGCCTGCGGCGCCGCGATTGTCACGCTGTCCATGGGCATCCGCCACGGCTTTGGTCTGTGGCTGCAACCGATCACGCAGGAAATGGGCTGGACCCGCCAGTCGTTCGCACTGGCCATTGCCATCCAGAACCTCTCGTGGGGGCTGATCGGCATTTTTGTGGGTATGGTGGCCGACCGCTTTGGCGCCTTCCGCGTGCTCATTGGCGGCGCGGTGCTCTACGGTCTGGGGCTCGTGGGCATGGCGCTGTCGCCCACCGAGCTGATGTTCGCCCTGACCACGGGAGTGCTCATCGGCGCGGCACAGGCAGGTACCACCTATGCGGTGATCTACGGTGTGCTGGGGCGCCAGATTGCGCCCGAAAAGCGCTCCTGGGCCATGGGCGTGGCAGCAGCAGCGGGCTCCTTCGGACAATTCCTCATGGTGCCCGTGGAGGGCTTGCTGATCTCCAGCCTGGGCTGGCAGGAGGCACTGATGGCCCTGGCGCTGATGGTGCTGCTCATCGTGCCGCTGGCCTTTGGACTGCGCGAACCCGGATTCAAGGGTGCTGCCCCGGTGCAACGCAGCCAGACCATCGCCCAGGCGCTGGCCGAGGCCTTTCGCACGCCCAGTTTTGTGCTGCTGACGGCGGGCTACTTTGTCTGCGGCTTCCAGGTCGTGTTCATTGGTGTGCACATGCCCAGCTACCTCAAAGACCACGGCCTCTCGCCCCAGGTTGCGAGTTTTTCGCTGGCACTGATCGGCCTGTTCAACGTGTTTGGCACCTATCTTGCGGGCTCGCTGGGCCAACGCGTTCCCAGGCGCTTCATCCTTGCCTTCATTTATTTTGCCCGCTCGGTGGCCATCACCATTTTTCTGCTGGTTCCGCTGACCCCGTGGTCGGTTTACGTGTTTTCAGCGGTGATGGGCACGCTCTGGCTCTCGACGGTTCCTCCGACCAACGCCACGGTCGCCCAGATCTTCGGCATTCAGCACCTTTCGATGCTGGGCGGGCTGGTGTTCTTCAGCCACCAGATCGGCAGCTTCATGGGTGTGTGGCTGGGTGGCTACCTGTACGACAGCACCGGCAGTTACGACATCGTCTGGTACATCGCCATCGGCCTGGGCGTGCTCGCTGGCCTGGTGAACCTGCCCATCCGCGAGCAGCCGCTGCAACGCGAAGCCCCCCAACCCGCCTGAAGCCCATGTCTGCGATCACCGATCCCAAGCCGCTCCCATGGCGACGTTGGCTGGCCCTGGCACTCGCCATGGCGATGCTGCTGGCCGTGTTCCTGATGTACAGCCAGCCCGAATTCATGCTGATGCTGGCAGACCAGGTCTGGTCTTGTTTTTGAGCAAAATTGGGCTTCAACCCTCTTCAATCAAGGGCAAGCAGCTATGCTTGATATAGCAAACGGCACTTCGGTGGGCGGCTTCAACGAACCTTCCGGATGGGTGCAGCGCTGGTCGCATCTGGTGCCCGCCGGCGCCCCGGTGCTTGATGTAGCCTGCGGCCCGGGGCGCCACCTGCGCTGGTTTCGTGCACTGGGCCACCCGGTGACCGGTATCGACCGCGACCCGCTGGCCGTACAAGCTGCAGCCTTTGGGGATGAGGTCATTGAGGCCGACATTGAAAACGGGCCCTGGCCCCTTGCGGGCCGCACGTTCGGCGGCGTGGTGGTGACGAACTACCTTTGGCGCCCCCTGCTGAGCACTATCATCCAGAGCGTCGAACCCGGCGGTGTGCTGCTCTATGAAACCTTCGCCATCGGCAATGAAACGGTGGGCCGACCCGCGCGGCCCGAGTTCTTGCTGCAACCGGGGGAACTGCTGACCGCCTGCGCCACTCTGCAGGTCGTGGCCTACGAAAACGGGTTTCTCGACACCCCTGCACGCTTCGTGCAGCGCATTGCCGCCGTGCGCATGCCCGAGCAGGCCGCTCCACCGACCCGCCATCCGTTGCACCTATAGTTAGAATGCTCTTTTACCGTTTACCACTGCGGACATGACCTCTCCCACCGCCCCCCTTACCGGCAGCATCGTCGCCCTCGTCACCCCCATGCACGAGGACGGTAGCGTGGATTACCCCACGTTGCGCAAACTGATTGACTGGCACATTGCCGAGGGCACCGACTGCATCGGCGTGGTGGGCACCACGGGTGAGTCGCCAACGGTCAATGTCGAAGAACATTGCGAAATCATCCGTGTCTCGGTCGAACAGGCCGCCAAGCGCGTGCCCATCATGGCCGGCTGCGGCGCCAATTCGACGTCCGAGGCCATCGAACTGGCCAAGTTTGCCAAGAAGGTGGGCGCCGACAGCCAGCTGCAGGTGGTGCCCTACTACAACAAGCCCACGCAAGAGGGCCAGTACCAGCATTTCAAAGCCATTGCCGAAGCCACGGGCGACCTGCCCGTCGTGCTGTACAACGTGCCCGGCCGCTCGGTGGCCGATATGCAGCACGACACCGTGCTGCGCCTGGCGCAGGTGCCGGGCATCATTGGCATCAAGGAAGCCACGGGCAACATCGAGCGTGCGCAGTGGTTGATCCGCGACGTGCCCAAGGGCTTTGCCGTGTATTCGGGCGACGACCCGACCGCCGTCGCGCTGATGCTCTGCGGCGGTCAGGGCAACATCAGCGTAACGGCCAACGTGGCCCCGCGCCTGATGCGCGAACTGTGCGTGGCCGCGCTGGCTGGCGACGCCCGCCGTGCCATGGAAATCCAGTTCCGCCTCATGCCCGTGCACAAGCACCTGTTCGTTGAGGCCAACCCCATCCCGGTCAAGTGGGCCATGGCCCGCATGGGCCTGTGCGGCGGCACGCTGCGCCTGCCCATGACGCTGCTCTCCCAGGGCAACGAGGCCGTGGTGGAAGGCGCGCTGCGCGCCGCCGGTCTGCTGTAAACCCGCTACGCCCCCAGAGATTCCAAAGGATTGCCGCGTGAACCCTACCGCACGACTGGGCCTGATCGGCCTGACCATCGCCTTGTCCGCCTGTTCGGTGCTGGAAGGCGAGAAGATCGACTACAAGAGCGCATCCAAGGGCTCGTCGCTGGAGGTGCCTCCCGATTTGAAGCAGCTCTCGCGCGAGACGCGCTA
This sequence comes from Burkholderiaceae bacterium, assembly GCA_024710165.1. Classification (GTDB taxonomy): domain Bacteria; phylum Pseudomonadota; class Gammaproteobacteria; order Burkholderiales; family Burkholderiaceae_C; genus Simplicispira. The sequence goes on along the minus strand of JANJVG010000014.1, from coordinate 7,705 downwards.
CGCCGTACCCGGCGGCGTGGTCTCTGCCAACGCCCTGCAGGCCGGCCAGGCCGCCCAGCCCTCGGGAACCGAAGCAGCGCCAAAGGGTCTGGGCGATGTGCGCATCGAGCGCAATGGCAACCAACGCTGGCTGGTGATCAACCGCCCGGCCGACAAGCTCTGGGAACCCGTGCGCGAGTTCTGGCTGGAAAACGGCTTCACCCTCGCCACCGACCAGGCCAACATCGGCATCATGGAAACCGACTGGGCTGAAAACCGCGCCAAGATTCCACAGGACTTCATCCGCAGCACACTGGGCAAGGTGCTCGACTCGCTCTACTCCACCGGCGAGCGCGACAAGTTCCGCACGCGCATGGAACGCAATACCGAAGGCGGAACAGAAATCTACGTCAGCCACCGCGGGATGGTCGAGGTCTACAACAGCAGCACCAAGGAATCCACCGCGTGGCAGCCCCGGCCGGCCGACCCCGAGCTCGAAACTGAATTTCTGCGCCGCATGATGGTCAAGCTCGGCGTAAGCCAGGAGCAGGCGAAGGCTGTGGCCGCATCGTCGGCACCACGCCCACCGGTGGCGCGCGCCGCCAGCGTGAGCGGCATTCCCGTGGTCCAGATCGACGAAGGCTTCGACCGCGCCTGGCGCCGCGTCGGCTTGGCGCTGGACCGCACCGGCTTCACCGTGGAAGACCGCGACCGCAATCAGGGCCTGTATTTCGTTCGCTACGTGGAGCCCAAAGACGACCAGAAAGAACGCGGCTTCTTCGGCAAATTGTTCGGATCGGACAAAGCGGTGCCTCCGCTCAAGTACCGCATCGTTGTGCGCAGCCAGGGCGAGGCCACCACGGTGTCGGTGCTCAACGCTACAGGCGCCCCCGAGAGCTCGGCCACAGCTGAACGTATCGTGCGCGTCCTGGTCGACGACCTGAAATAAACCAGGCTCGCTGCAGCCACAGCAAGGCGCGGGCGGCAGCAATGTGCATGGCCCGCCCGTTGCGTACCGGGGAAGGGTGCTTCAGCGAGCACGGGGTGACTTGGTGTTATCCCTTATTGCTACGTTTTTTATAGCTTCGGATCAAGCAGCGATTGAGGAATTGCACCGTCACGCAGCCGTCAGGCTCGGCCTGCGGTGCTCCGTAGAATCGCGCCAAAGTAAAAGATTGTCGATCCTGCGCACCCCGGATGCGCGGGTGGTCGTGTCGTAGGCACAGCTTTTGATTGGAGATGCCGATGCAGGCTTTACTCAGACTATCTCGCGCCGTAGACGGACTCAATGCGTTCATCGGCAAGTCCGTCATCTGGCTGATTTTTGCGGCCACCGCCGTCAGTGCCATCAATGCGCTGGTGCGCAAGATTTTCGGTGTCAGCTCCAACGCATTCCTGGAGGCACAGTGGTATCTGTATGCTTGGTCCTTCCTGGTGGCGGCCGGCTACACGCTGCTGCACCGGGAGCATGTGCGCATTGATGTGCTCAACAGCCGCTTGCCCAAACGCGTTCAGGTCTGGATTGACATCCTGGGCTTTGCGTTCTTTCTCACGCCACTGTGCCTTGTGGTGCTGTACCTCAGCGGCCCCCTGGTTTTGCAGATGTACCAGACCGGCGAAATGTCGGGCAACCCCGGCGGTCTGATCCGCTGGCCCGTGTGGGTGGCGCTGCCGGTCGGCTTCACGCTGCTGATGCTGCAAGGCTGGTCTGAACTGATCAAGCGCGTGGCCTTCCTGCGCGGCCAGGGGCCTGACCCGATGGGGCGCCTGGTTGACAAGACCTCCGAGGCGGAGCTGGCAGAAATCCTGCGCCAGCAACAAGAAGCCGCCGCCGCGGGCACGCCACGGCCCGTCACGCCCCCACGCTGAGCCCCCGGAGCACCTTCACCATGGAATTCTTCGCGACCAATTTCGCCCCCTTCATGTTTGCGGGGCTGATCCTGTTCCTGCTGTTGGGCTTTCCGGTGGCCTTCAGCCTCGGCGCCTGTGGCCTGTTCTTCGGGTTCGTGGGCATCGAGATGGGCATTTTTCCCAGCTCGGTACTGGCCTGGCTGCCCCAGCGCCTGATCGGCATCATGGCCAACGACACCCTGCTGGCCGTACCGTTCTTCACGCTCATGGGTCTTATCCTGGAACGCAGTGGCATGGCGGAAGACCTGCTTGACACCGTGGGCCAGGTTTTTGGCCCTATGCGCGGCGGTCTGGCTCTGGCCGTGATTTTTGTCGGCGCCCTGCTGGCGGCCACCACCGGCGTGGTGGCGGCCTCGGTGATCTCCATGGGCCTGATCTCGCTGCCCATCATGCTGCGCTACGGCTACGACCGTCGGCTCTCCAGCGGTGTGATCGCCGCATCCGGCACGCTGGCACAGATCATTCCGCCGTCGCTGGTGCTGATCCTGATGGCCGATCAGCTCGGCCGCAGCGTGGGCGACATGTACAAGGGCGCGTTCCTTCCCGGCTTCCTGCTGATGGGCATGTACGTGTCATATGTCATGTTCCTGGCCGTTTTCAAGCCCCACCAGGTACCCGCCCTGCCCCCGGAAGCTCGCACCTACCGCGAGCCCGATGGCAGCGGTGGCTACACCTCGCTGGCAATTCTGGCGGCACTGTCGGCCATGGTGTCGATCTTTCTGGCACGCCACATGGCCGAGGTTCATACCTGGTGGCAAGGCGAACTGGTGACTTCCGTGGCGACCGATGAAAAGGTGGTTGTAGCCATGTGCGGGGGTACCGCAGTGGCGCTGGTCATTGCCTTGCTCAACAAGGGTTTCAAGCTGGGCCTACTCTCCAGCCTGGCCGAGCGCGTGACGTTCGTGCTGATTCCGCCGCTGCTGCTGATCTTTCTGGTGCTGGGCACCATTTTCCTGGGCATTGCCACCCCCACCGAAGGCGGCGCCATGGGGGCCATGGGAGCCTTGATCATGGGCTGGTCGCGCAAGCGCCTGGACATGAAGCTGCTCAAGCAAGCCCTGGCTTCCACCACCAAGCTGTCGAGCTTCGTGATGTTCATCCTGATTGGCGCCACGATGTTCAGCCTGGTGTTCCAGGCCGCAGACGGCCCCATCTGGGTGGAGCACCTGCTCACCACGCTGCCCGGCGGCCAGGTGGGCTTTTTGATCGCGGTGAACGTGATGGTGTTCTTCCTGGCGTTCTTCCTCGATTATTTCGAGCTGTCCTTCATCGTGGTGCCCCTCCTGGCGCCTGTGGCCGACAAGCTGGGCATCGATCTGATCTGGTTCGGCGTGCTGCTGGCCGTGAACATGCAGACCTCGTTCATGCACCCCCCCTTCGGGTTTGCCTTGTTCTTCCTGCGCTCCGTGGCGCCCGACAAGCCCTACATCGACCGCGTCACGCGCAAGACCATGGAGCCAGTCACAACGATGCAGATCTACCGCGGCGCCATCCCGTTTTTACTGATCCAGTTGACCATGGTGGGCGTGCTGATTGCCTTCCCGCAAATTGTCACGGGCTCGCTGGACGCCAAGGTGGAATACAACATGGAGAGCATCGGCGACCAGATGCGCAGCACCCTGGGAGGAGTGCAAGAAGCCGAATCCTATGGCGACGAGCCCTTCGGCGCCAGCGAAGAGCCCGCACCCGACGCGGCCGACCCCGCCTCTGGTGCCGAACCGGCTCCCCAAGTGGATGCGCCTGCCGAGGAAGACCCACTGAAAGCCCTACAGGAAGCCCTCAAGCCCCCCCCGAACTAAGCCTTCCCCCAGCCTTTTCAGGAAGACACGGGGCCGTCGTAACTGCCCACACCACCAAAGGCCCTTCAGGGCCTTTGGTACGTGCACCCGTGCAACGAGAAGGTGTGAACCAGCCCGCCATGCCCGCTCGTTCCGCCAAAGCAAACCGGTTCTCTGATGTAAATGCCCGCATAGCCCGCGTTCTTGGCCTGCTGTACGCCTCGATCGGCCGGGATTTCATAGCGTGCTGGGGCACCCCGGATCCCGTCACTTTTTCGATCGGGTGTAAAAAAGCCGCGACATGCGCGGCTTCGGGAGTGCCTGGCGGCCCTGGCAGGGGCCGTCAATCAGAACGGGATGTCAGATCTTTACGCCGTTCATGTACTGGTTGTACGGGTATTCAGAGAAGCGGTTCCACAGAATCTGGTCGCGCTGGAAGGCTCGCATGTCTTCGTAGATCTTCTTGAATTCGGGCGACTTGGCGGTGTGCTCGGCGTACACCTCCATGCAAGCCTTGAAGCCTGCGTCGATGACGGCCTTGGGGAAGGCGGTCAGCTTGGTTTTTTCGGCCACAAGCTTCTTGAGGGCAATGGGGTTGTAGGCGTCGTACTTGGCCGTCATGTCAGTGGCTGCCACGTCCATGGCGGCCCGCAGGATCGCCTTGTTTTCTTCCGACAGCGCTGCAAACTTCTTGTTGTTGACAAAGAACTCGAGATCGGCGCCGCCCTCCCACCAGCCGGGGTAGTAGTAATAGGGGGCCACCTTGTTGAAGCCCAGCTTGGCATCGTCGTAAGGGCCGACGAACTCTGCCGCATCCAACGTGCCTTTTTCCAGGGCCTGGTAGACGTCGCCCGCAGGCATGTTTTGCGCAACCACGCCCAGCTTGGCCATGGCTTCACCGAACACGCCGCCGCCCATGCGCATCTTCAGGCCTTTGAGGTCCGCAGCGGATTTGATTTCCTTGCGATACCAACCGCCCATCTGGGTACCGGTATTGCCGGCGCTGGCCGTATGGAAGTTGTACTTCTCGAAGAAGGCGTCCAGCAGCTTGCCGCCGTTGCCGTAGCGCTTCCAGGACATGTTCTGGCGGGCTGTCAGGCCAAAAGGCACGGCGCAGCTGAAGGCAAAGACCGGGTCCTTGCCCGTGAAGTAGTAGGCTGCCGACTGGGCCATGTCGATGGTGTCGGATTGCAGGGCATCGACCACACCGAAGGCGGGCATCAGTTCACCGGCAGGGTGCACCGAAATTTCAAACTTTCCGCCCGACATGGCCTTGACCGTCTTGGACAAGGTTTCGGCGCTACCGAAAATGGTATCCAGCGACTTGGGAAAGCTCGAGGCCAGACGCCAGCGCACTGCGGCCTGGGCATGAACAGCAGGCGCAACGCCAGCAGCCAGCACACCGGCAATGCCGGTTTGCTTGATAAGTGAGCGACGATCCATGGGGGTTCTCTCCGAAGTGTTGATTGAAAAACCCGGCCGGAAAGAAAATTTTTACAGCCAGCCGAGGGACAGTGACATCGCTTCCATTTTAGGGAGGGTGCACTGTGGATTCTTGCGGGTTTTCCCCCGCAAAAACCGCAAAACCTGACAGGCTTCAGCCTTTTGCAAGCATTGCGGCTCCACCGTCGTGGTTCGACCGGAAATCAGATCCGCTGGGCCGACATGAAGTTGTTGAATCGGGACTCAGCGAAGCGAAGCCAGAAAATCTGTTCGCGCTGGAAGACGCGCATGTCGGTGTAAATCTTTCTCCACTCGGGGCTGTACGCATCATTGCGCGCAAACACCTCCAGAGACGCCCGATACGCAGCGTCCAGCACCGGGAGTGAAAACGGCAACACCCGGGTCCTGGCAATGACCAGTTGCTTGAGCGCCTGGGGATTCAAGGTGTCGTATTTGGCCAGCATATCGGCATGCGCGAGCGATGCGGCCGCTTTGACAATGGCCTGGAGATCGGCGGCAAGCGCATGAAATGCCTTGCGGTTGATGAAGAAATCCAGCTCCAGCCCGCCCTCCCACCATCCCGGGTAGTAGTAATAGGGCGCAACCTTGTTGAAACCGAGCTTCTGGTCGTCATACGGGCCAACCCATTCGGCAGCATCGATCTGGTGGGCCTGCAAGGCCCGGTAGATTTCATCGCCGGGCAGGTCGACCGGAACGGCTCCCATCCCGGCCATCACCGCCCCCACCAGTCCGCCTCCGAGACGCATCTTCATGCCCTTGAAGTCGGACACGGCCCTGATTTCCTTGAGGTACCACCCACCCATCTGGGTTCCGGTGTTGCCACCAGCCAAGCTGACCAGGCTGTAGCCGGCATACAAATCGTCCATCAGCCGCCGACCGTTGCCATGCAGCATCCAGGCGTTCATCTGCCGCGCATTCAGCCCGAACGGTATGGCACTGCCCAGGGCAAACGCCGGGTTGCGATCGTAAAAATAGTAAGGGGCCGTGTGGGCCATTTCGACGGTGCCGTTCTGCACGGCATCCAGTACGTCGAACGCGGGCATCAAATCACCGGCAGGGTGCACCACCACTGTCAGGCGCCCCCCCGACAGTTCCTGCACTGCGCGGGAGAACACCCCGGCTCCGCCAAAAATGGTGTCGAGCGATCGGGGGAAACTCGACGCCAGACGCCAGCGCACGGCGGCCTGCGCATGCACCGCCGGGGCAAGGCCCGCGGACAGCACGCCGGCAAGGCCGGCATGGTGAAGGGCAGTACGGCGGTCCATCGCCTGGAATCTCGTTCAGGGGGCCGCGCCGTACCTTGACGCGTCAGCCGTTGCCAAAACGCCCGCGAATGGAACGCTCGATCCCTGCGGCATCCAGCCCCTGGAGCGCCAGCAACCGGGCCGGGTCGCCGTGCTCGATGAAAGCATCGGGCAGACCCAGTGGCAAGACCGGCAGCACCACCCCGGCGGCGGTCAGCGCCTCCATCACTGCGCTCCCCGCACCACCCATCAGGGCGCCTTCTTCCACCGTGACCAGGGCATCGTGGCCAGAGGCCACCTCAAGCAGCAACTCCACATCCAGCGGCTTGGCCCAGCGCATGTTGACCACGGTGGCGTTCAGCGCCTCGGCCGCCTCCAGTGCGGGGTACAAGAGCGTGCCGAACGCCAGAATGGCAACGCGCGGCGCCTTGCCGTCTGCACCACCCCGGCGTGTGCGGCGGATCTCGCCCTTGCCATAGGGCAGCGCGTCCAGCCCGGGCAGCGGGGCCACGCCCACGCCGGCTCCGCGCGGGTAACGCACGGCCACGGGGTGGTTCTGTGCAAAGGCCGTGCTCAGCAACTGGCGGCACTCGCGCTCGTCGGCCGGGCAAGCCAGGCCCATGTTCGGGATGCAGCGGATGAACGGGATGTCGTAGGCCCCGGCATGCGTGGCGCCATCGGCCCCCACCAGGCCCGCCCGGTCCAGCGCGAAAACCACGGGCAAGTTCTGCAGCGCCACGTCGTGGATCATCTGGTCATAGCCACGCTGCAGGAACGTGGAATAGATGGCCACCACGGGCTTGGCCCCCTCGCAGGCCATGCCGGCGGCAAAGGTGACGGCATGCTGCTCGGCGATGCCCACGTCGTAGTAACGGTCCGGAAAGCGCTGGTGGAACTCGACCATGCCCGAGCCCTCGCGCATGGCAGGGGTGATGCCGACAAGGCGACCATCCTGCTCGGCCATATCGCACAGCCACTGGCCGAACACCTGGGTGAAAGTCTGCTTCGGCGGCGTGGTGGGCTTCGTCAGGCCCACGCTGGGGTCGAACTTGCCGGGGCCATGGTAGGCCACCGGGTCGGCCTCGGCGAGCTTGTAGCCCTGGCCTTTTTTGGTGACCACGTGCAGGAACTGCGGGCCCGTAAGGCTCTTGATGTTCTCCAGCGTCGGAATCAGCGAGTCGAGGTCGTGCCCGTCGATCGGGCCGATGTAGTTGAAGCCAAACTTTTCGAACAACGTGGCAGGCACCACCATGCCCTTGGCCTGCTGCTCCAGGCGCTTGGCCAGCTCCAGCAGCGGCGGCGCGTTCTTGAGCACGCTCTTGCCCACGT
>JANJVG010000224.1 GCA_024710165.1 Burkholderiaceae bacterium | reverse complement strand
CGCCCTCGCGCTCATCGCCGGCATCGGCCTCCAGGCCCGGGGCATGGAAGCCGTGGCGGCTGGCGAAATAGTGGATGCCCGCCCAGGCCGACACGCGCGCCGTGCCGGCGCCATAGTCGTCGCGGCAGCAGTAGTCCAGGTACCAGCGCAGGTGCGGGTCGTCCAGGCTCTCACGTGCCAGCCAATCGTCAAAAACCATAGCATCCAGCGCTTGATGGACGGGCGCTAGAGGCTTATTTTTCTCAAAACCCTTGAGCATGGGCATGGTGAAGCGTGCGGCCTTGCCCAGTGCCTGCACCTGCTGGGAGAAGCGCCGGTACTGCGCCAGCGTGCTGGCGCCCACGCCCTGCACGGGCAGCAAGCCCTCTTGCCATTCGCCCTGAAAAAACAGCCGCTCCTGCGGGCTGTGGCACAGGTGGCGCTCGTCGTACTGCCAGCGTCCGGCCTGGCGCTTTCGAAGCCCCAGTTCTTCCAGCAGGTCCTGCACCTCGTGTGCGTCGTCGCCCGGCACCGGCAGGTAGTGCGCGCCCAGCGGGCAGGCAATGCCGTTCACCACGCCGCCCCGGCTGTTGCCGCCGGCCTCGTCTTCCAGCTCCAGCAGGGCAAAGTCATCCACCCCCGCCAGCCGCAGCGCACGCGCCGCCGCCAGCCCGGCCACGCCGCCGCCCGCGATCAGCACCTGGGTGCTGCGCACCACGGCGGGCGCGGGGAGCGGGCCGGTTTTGAGCAGGTCACGCACCTCGTGCCCGCGCGCCAGGTCGATACCGGTGAAACCCCCTGCCAGCGTGCGCGGCGTGTCCTGGCAGCCCGTGAGGGCGGTGGCGGCAGCGGCAGCGAGGAACTGGCGGCGTTGCATGGCCTCAGCCTCGCAGGGTGTGCGTACCACCCGCGGCGCGTGAAACCGGCGCGGCCCAGGCCAGCGGCCACCGTGCAAGGGCCGCCCCGCAGCGCTGGGGGCGTCCCCCTGCCCGCATCGCGCAGTGATGCGAGAGCGGGGGGAAGCCGCGAAGCGGCTCAGGGGGGTGTTTCAATGCTTCCCCCATTCGCGCTCGTAGGTGTATACGAGGGCCTGGTTGGACAGGCGATTCACCTCCGCAGGCACGCGTGCCATGTCGAGGGGAAAGTCCAGCAGCAGCGGCAGCGTGGCGGGGCTCAAGAATTGCAGCCCGCCGGGCAGCGCCTCGGGAAGGCGCCAGGGCCTGCGGCTGGCGATGACGAAGCCCCACTCGCCAAAGCTGGGTACATGGGCGTGGTAGGGCGTGGTGCGCAGGCCCACGGATTCGATGGTGTGCACCACCGTCCAGTAGCTGTGCCGCGCCACCAGGGGCGAGGTGGTCTGCACCACGGCGTAGCCGCTGGCGGCCAGGCGCTTGTCCAGCAGGGCATAAAAGCTGTTGGTGTAGAGCTTGCCGATGGAAAAATTGGTGGGGTCGGGGAAGTCGACCACGATGACGTCGAACATCTCCCCGTCCTGCTGCAGCCAGCCAAAGGCATCCTGGTTGACGACCGTCACCTTGGGGTTCTGCAGCGCATGGCCGTTCAAGGCTGCGAGCATGGGGTTCTCGCTGAAGATGCGCGTCATGGCCGGGTCCAGCTCGACCAGGGTCACCGATTCCACCGAAGGGTATTTCAGGATCTCGCGCACCGCCATGCCGTCGCCACCGCCCAGCACGGCCACGCGCCGGGGGGCGCCGTGGGCCGCCATGGCGGGGTGCACCAGGGCTTCGTGGTAGCGGTACTCATCGGCTTGCGCAAACTGCAGGTTGCCATTGAGGTACAGCCGGTGGCCCGCCCGCCCCTGCGTGACCACGATGCGCTGGTAAGGCGATGCGGTGCTGAAGACGATGCGGTCCTGGTAGAACTTGTCCTCGGCGAAACTGGTGATGTGCTCGGCCCCTGCCAGCGCCGCCAGCAAAATGCCCAACACCATCACACAGGCCGCCGCATGGGCCTGGAGGCGCCGCAGTTCGTGCCGGAACAGCCACACAGCCCACACGGCGACGGCCGCATTCATCAGCCCGAACAGCAGCCCCGTGCGGATCAGCCCCAGGTGTGGCACCAGCAGCAGCGGAAACGCCATCGACACCGCCAGCGCACCCAGGTAGTCGAAGGTAAGCACCTGCGAGACCAGGTCTTTCAGCGCCACATTGCGCTTGAGGATGCGCATGACCAGCGGAATCTCCAGCCCCACCAGCGTGCCCACCATGAACACCATGCCGTACAGCAGAAACCGGAAGGCGCCCGGCGTGTAGGCATTGGCCAGAAACAGTGTGGCCGGCAGCGCCCCGCCAATCAGCGCCACCAGCAGTTCGATGCGCAAGAAATGCGCGGGCAGTTGCCGCTCGAAATAGCGCGACAGCCATGAACCCACGCCCATGGCAAACAGGTAGGTGCCGATGATGGTGGAAAACTGCAGCACCGAGTCGCCCAGCACATAGGAGGCGATCGCACCCGCCGCCAGCTCGTACAGCAGCCCGCAGGCGGCAACGACGAAGACGCTGATGAGCAGCGCGATTTCAATGGGGCGGGGGCCGGTGGGGGCGTCGTTGTCCTTCATGGGAGGGTGCCCATGGGCGCTATCGAGACCAGTGGCGTAGCCGCTCAGGGGGTTGTCCCATCAATGGATCGCCGCCGCCACGATGATGCTGATTCCCAGGCACATCGCGGCCACCACCATGGCCAGGGCCTTGTTCTGTTTTTCAACGATTTCGCGCCACAGGTCGTACGGCGTGATCTTGTCGACCAGGATGAAGCACAGCCAGAAGATGACCACGCCGATCAGCGCATAAAGCATGGACCCGAGGAAGGCCGCGGGCCGGAGCCATTCGATTCCCATCATGGTGTGTTTCTCCTTGAAATGTCATTTGTGGCTGCCGCCGGAGGAATAGCCTCCGAACGAGCCGCCCGAACTGCGGTAGCTGCTGCCTGATGAGCCCGAGCAGTCGCTCAGGATGATGAGCAGGATGAGCAGCACCACCATGATCAGGATGACCGTGCCGCAGCCCGCACCCTTGGCGGCGACGAAGGGGCCCGGGTCGTCGCGCTGCAGCAGGTCCTTCTTGTTGTCGAGCTTGAACGCCTTGGCCACGGTGTCGCTGGCCAGCTTGTCGCCGCTCGACCAGGTGACTTCGCTCGGGGTCTGCTCCATCGACAGCAGTCCCTTGGCGCTGGCGAAGTCGCGGTTGCTGGTTTTCTGCCCGCGCGTGACCTGCCAGTAAAACTCGCCCAGCACGTAGGTGGTTTCGGCCTCGTAGGAGTACTTGAGCTCGTACTTGGTGCCCAGGTAGGTGGCGCTGCGCCCGTTGGCGGTCATTTGCGGTGCGCCGGTGGTGGGGCGCACCATGCTCCAGCCTTCTTCCGAATCGACCAGAAAGGCGAAGCCGCGCTTCTGGTTGTAGAGCAGGTATTCGCTCCAGCCAAAGTGTTCGTCGTCGCCGGGCTCCACGCCCATGCGGTGCTGAAAACCCACCACCTGCCAGTGCACGCCCTGCAACTGGCCCTTGCTGCCCAGGGGGATGATGGGGCGCACCGGCTCGTCCTGCTCGGCCGAGCGCAGTTCGCCGCCCACGCCGCTGTCCAGGCTGATGATGCTGGCGCACGAGTCGCAAGTGAGGCTTTTGGTGGTGGCCAGCTGCACGTGCACCGGCGCACCGCAGTGCGGGCAGTTGAACTGGCGGCCTGACTCAATCTTGGCCGATTCGTCCTTCAGGCCCTGGAGCTGCAGGTCGTCCAGCAGCACGGCCTTGCCGCGTTCGACGCCCGGCGGCTGGTGGCCATAGTCGATGCTGACCACTTCGCCATCGCTGCTGCGCAGCTCCACCATGTCGAACGGCTGGCCCAGCGGCGGCAGCTTGGGCAGCTCGCCCTGGGCCGAGATAAGCGACGCCCGGCCCGTGTAGGCCACGCTGTAGGGCTTGCCGTTGATGGCGGTGGTGGTGCCGATGCGAAAGCGCGCGGCTTCGGGCAGTTCGCGCCCGGGGTCGATGGGCCGGGTGAAGACGTAGGCGCCGTTGTCCTCGCCCAGCGTGGCCATGCTGCCGTCTTGCAGAAAGGCCACCCATTCGGTCCACACACCGGCGTCGCCCTTGTATTGCAGGCGCCCGATGAGGGTGAAGGGCACATCCTTGCCGTCAAGCTGGATGCGCCCGCTGGCCATGAGCTGCAGCGGGCTGTGGTCGTCGAACAGCTCGGCCATCTTGCCCAGGCGCTGCAGCACGTCGCCGCTGCGCACCACGGTGCTCTGGCAGTAGCCGCAGACGGCGTGGGTGCTCTGCGCGCTGCGGAATTCAACCGGCGCGCCGCAGCCCGGGCAGGGCGCCCGGTA
>JANJVG010000052.1 GCA_024710165.1 Burkholderiaceae bacterium | reverse complement strand
GTGCGTGTCCCTTCGCTGCGCTACGGGCAACCTGCGATGGGCGGTCAGGGGGTGCGCCGCAGAACTCACAGCGCGCAGCGCGCGCCGCTCAAAAAACAGAGGCGAGTCAGGGCACAAAGTGCGTGTGTACTGCGGCCCACCCCCCCACCCCCCATCGGGCCATGCGGTGCGCGCGGCGGGCGCCACCCCGCCCGCGCGCAGCGATGGCCCGTGTGGTTGTCCGGTTGCGGGTTCCCTTCTGTGCGTGCCGAGAAGCGCAGGGCAGGGGGTGCGTGCGTGTGCCGCAGGACACACGCACTTTGTGCACTGACTCGCCGCAGTTGTTTGAGCGGAGCGCGCAGCGCGCAGTGAGTTCTGCGGCGCACCCCCTGACCGAGCATCGCAGGTTGCCCGTAGCGCAGCGAAGGGACACGCACAGCAGGGTCGCGTTCTCGTTGGTGACTTTCTCTTGGCGAGACAAGAGAAAGTTACTGCGCCGCCGGGCGCACATCCCGGCTCCCGCCCTCTGCAAAAGCACATCGCCACCCAAAGCCACCCTGTAGGATCATCCAATCATGCCCCCCACCTGGATCGACACCCACTGCCACCTCGACGCCCCCGAGTTCGCGCACGACGTGGACACGGTCCGCGCCCAGGCCCGCGCAGCCGGCGTGCAGCACCTCGTCATTCCAGCAGTGCAAGTGGTCCATGCCGACGCCGTGCGTGAACTGGCCCACCGCCACGGCGACAGCTATGCCCTGGGCATCCATCCGCTCTACACCCCGCAGGCGGCGGACGACGACGTGGAGCGCCTGGCGCAACTACTGGAGCAGCACAGCAACGACCCGCACCTCGTCGCCATCGGCGAGATCGGGCTGGACTTCTTCGTGCCCGGGCTGGACGCCGAGCGCCAGACGCGCTTTTACCGTGCGCAGTTGCAGCTGGCCCGGCGCTTCAACCTGCCCGTCATCCTGCATGTGCGCCGCTCGGCCGACGCGCTGCTCAAGGGCCTGCGCGAGGTGCCGGTGCAGGGCGGCATCGCACATGCGTTCAATGGCAGCCTGCAGCAGGCGCGCGCTTTCATCGCGCTGGGCTTCAAACTCGGCTTTGGCGGCGCGCTGACTTACGAGCGCGCCCTGCAGCTGCGTCGCCTGGCCACCGAGCTGCCCATCGAGGCCCTGGTGCTGGAGACCGATGCGCCCGACATGCCGCCGCACTGGATCTACCGCACCGCAGCCGAGCGCGCCGCAGGCCAGCCGCAGGGACGCAACGCGCCGGCCGAGCTGCCGCGCATCGCACAGGTGCTGGCCGGCCTGCGCGGCACGCAGCTGGAGGCGCTGGCGCAGCACACCCGCGCCAATGCATTGCACGCGCTGCCACGCTTGCAAGGCCGTGCGGAATAATGGTTGAAAATGGCCTCTGGAGCTTGATGGTATTGCGCTAAAAGCTATTGATTTAATAGTGAACCAAGACATCTTTCCATGACCCGCGCCGTGACTCACTCGCCCACACGAACGGATGCCGTACGGCTCGTGGGCCTGCCGCCCGTGGTGGGTGCGGGCACCGTGGTGCTGGTGCTCGGCAGCTTTCCCGGCGTGGCCTCGCTGCGCGCGCAGCAGTACTACGCGCACCCGCAAAACCACTTCTGGCGCATCCTGCAGGCGCTCTGGCCGCAGCACCCCTTGCCTGAGCCGTACGCCGAGCGCTGTGACTGGCTACTGGCGCGCGGCCTGGGCCTGTGGGACGTGTACGGTGCCTGCGAGCGCGAGGGCAGCCTGGATGCCCGCATCCGCCACCCCGAGGTGAACGATTTCGCCAGTCTGCGCGCGCGCTGTCCGCGTCTGGCCGCCATCGCCCACAATGGCGGCGAAAGCTTTCGCCATGCGCGCGCCACGGCGCAACTGGGCGTGCCGGTGCTCCGGCTGCCGTCCACCAGCCCGGCGAACGCGTCATGGAGCTTCGAGCGCAAGCGGCAGGCCTGGGCGCAGGCCCTGGCCGAGCATGGATTACTGTGAGAACCCCGAACCAATGGCCCGCAAGAAAAACAACACCGCCGAACTGCCCGAAGTCAGCGTCTCCGACGATGGCGAGGTGCGCCACCTGCACCTGGGCACGCCCTGGATCCAGGGCTCCATGCGCATCGATGCGCCCTTCGATCTGGAGCTGGAATACATCCAGCGCATGATGGCCTGGCTGCTGTTCATGGAACCCGATGCCGTACGCAAGGGCCACGCCATGCAGCTGGGCCTGGGCGCGGGCGCCATCACCAAGTTCTGCCACAAGAAGCTGCGCATGTGCGCCACCGCCATCGAGCTGAACCCGCAGGTGCTGGCCGTGTGCCGCGCATGGTTCAAGCTGCCGCCCGACGGCCCCAAGCTGCGGGTGGTGCTGGCCGATGCGGCGCAGGAGATCCGCAACCCGATGTGGCTGGGCACGGTGGATGGGCTCTGCGTCGATCTGTACGACGACAACGCAGCAGCCCCCGTGCTCGACAGCGCCGAGTTCTACGCCGACTGCCGCGCCCTGCTGAGCGAGGGCGGCTGCATGACGGTGAACCTGTTCGGCCGGGGCTCCAGCTTTGCCGAGAGCGTGGAGAAGCTCGCGGGTGTTTTTGGCGAGGATGCGCTCTGGGCCTTCAAGCCCACGCGCGAGGGCAACACCGTGGTGCTGGCGCAGCGCACGCCCAGCCGGTTCAAGCGCGGCGAGCTGGCTGCGCGCTGCGCCGACATCCAGGAGCGCTGGGGCATCCCCACCGCCAAATGGGTGCGCGGATTCAAGCCGCTCACGACCTGATGGTTTTGTCACATTCTTCTGCACCTCTGTCATGACACACCACCACGCCGCCACGTCCGCGAAACTGGCTCCGGCCTCTGTCCACACCGGGCCGCTCGACTGGCGCCGCATTGTGGAATGGCTGCGCACCGATGGCGTCATTGCCGACGAAGAGGCGCAGCGCACCATCGCGCGCTGCTCGCAGGCCGAGAGTTCGCAGCACCCGCTGGTGCGGCTGGCCAACGTGGCCATGGCACGCGCCAGCGATGGCAAGCCGCTCGATGCCGAGATGCTGACCGAGTACCTGGCCCAGCGCTGCGGCCTGCCGTATCTGCGCATCGACCCGCTGAAGGTCGATGTGGGCAAGGTGGCCGACACCATGAGCGCCAGCTATGCCGAGCGCCACAAGGTGCTTCCGGTGCAGGTGACGACCAAGGAAGTCGTGGTGGCCACGGCCGAGCCCTTCATCACCGACTGGGTCGCCGAGGTAGAGCGCCAGGCCAAGCGGCCGGTGCGCCGCGTGCTGGTCAACCCGCAGGAAATCCACCGCTACACGGCCGAGTTTTTCGCACTGGCCAAGTCGGTGCGTGCGGCGCAGAAGGCGGGGGGCAGCGCGGCGTCGAGCAGCTTCGAGCAGCTGGTGGAGCTGGGCAAGACGAACAAGCAGCTCGATGCCAACGACCAGGGCGTCGTCAAGGTGGTGGACTGGCTCTGGCAGTACGCCTTTGACCAGCGTGCCAGCGACATCCACCTGGAGCCCCGGCGCGAGCAGGGCGTGATCCGCTTCCGCATCGACGGCGTGCTGCACCCGGTTTATCAGATGCCGCTGGGGGTGATGAGCGCCATGGTGGCGCGTGTCAAGTTGCTCGGGCGCATGGACGTGGTGGAAAAGCGCCGCCCGCAGGATGGCCGCATCAAGACCCGCAACCAGCGCGGCGACGAGGTCGAGATGCGTCTGGCCACGCTGCCCACGGCCTTCGGCGAGAAGATGGTGATGCGTATCTTCGACCCCGATACGGCGGTCAAGGACCTGGACGCACTGGGTTTCGCGCAGCACGATGCGCAGCGCTGGGAAGACCTCATCAAGCGCCCCTACGGCATCATCCTCGTGACCGGGCCCACCGGTTCGGGCAAGACCACCACGCTGTATTCCACGCTCAAGCGCGTGGCCACCGAAGAGGTCAACGTCAGCACGGTCGAAGACCCGATCGAAATGATCGAGCCCAGCTTCAACCAGACGCAGGTGCAGCCGCAGCTTGACTTCAGCTTTGCCGAGGGCGTGCGCGCCCTCATGCGCCAGGACCCGGACATCATCATGGTGGGCGAAATCCGCGACCTGGAAACGGCCGAAATGGCCGTGCAGGCCGCGCTGACGGGCCACCTGGTGTTCAGCACCCTGCATACCAACGATGCGCCCTCGGCTGTCACGCGCCTGATGGAGCTGGGCGTGCCGTCCTACCTCATCAATGCCACGCTGCTCGGCGTGCTCGCCCAGCGCCTGGTGCGCACCCTTTGCAAGCTGTGCAAGCAGCCCGACGAAAGCGCTTCGCAGGAGGCGCTGGCCGAGGCCGTCAAGCCCTGGAAGCTCAGCGGCGGCTACCACCCCTACAAACCCGTGGGCTGCGTGGACTGCCGCATGACGGGTTTTCGTGGGCGCATGGGGCTGTACGAACTCCTCACGGTGACCGAGACGCTCAAGGAAGGCATCACCAAGGAGCCTTCCATTGACGCGCTGCGCCGCCAGGCGGTCAAGGACGGCATGCGCCCGCTGCGCATGGCGGGGGCCCTGCGCATGGCACAGGGGATGACCACGCTGGAAGAAGTGGTGGCCGCCACGCCTGCATCGCGCTGACCGCGAAGCCTGTCCGAGCCAGCCTGTGGACACCGGTGTAGGTGGAATCCACATCGGCAAGGCTTCATTACGGCGACACAATCCCGACCGTTGAGATCAACGTCAGGAGACTTTCCGTGAAAATCAAGAGTCAGAAAGACTTTTTTTCCGGCCTCATGTTCATGGGGGTCGGTGCTGCCTTTGCCTGGGGGGCCACCACGTACAGCGTTGGTACCGGTGCCCGCATGGGGCCGGGCTACTTCCCGCTGATGCTGGGTATCTTGCTGGCGCTGATCGGGGGCGTCATCACCTTCAAGGCCACGGTCGTCGAGACCGTGGACGGCGACAAGATCGGCCACTGGGCCTGGAAGCCGCTGTTCTTCATCCTGCTGGCCAATGTGGTCTTCGGCATCCTGCTGGCCGGCCTGCCCAGCCTGGGCATTCCGGCCATGGGGTTGATCGTCGCCATCTACGCGCTGACCTTCATCGCCAGCCTGGCCGGCAAAGAATTCAACGCCAAGGCGGTGTTCGTGCTGGCCACCGTCCTCGCGGCCGGTAGCTACGGCGCCTTCGTGCTGGCTCTGAAGCTGCAGTTTCCCGTGTGGCCCAGTTTCATTGTCGGTTAAGCCAGGAGCAATAGACCATGGAATTGTTTGACAACCTGGCCCTGGGTTTTGGCGTCGCCTTCACCTTCCAGAACCTCATTTACTGTTTTGTCGGCTGCCTGCTGGGCACGCTGATCGGCGTGTTGCCCGGCATCGGCCCGGTGGCCACCATCGCGATGTTGCTGCCGGCCACCTATGCGCTGCCGCCCGTGGCTGCGCTCATCATGCTCGCCGGCATCTACTACGGCGCGCAGTACGGCGGCTCCACCACCGCCATTCTGGTGAACCTGCCGGGCGAATCGTCCTCGGTGGTGACCGTGATCGACGGCTACCAGATGGCGCGCAACGGCCGGGCGGGGCCCGCACTGGCGGCCGCTGGCCTGGGCTCGTTCTTCGCCGGCTGCGTGGGCACACTGATTCTGGCTGCCTTCGCAGCGCCGCTGACCGAGGTGGCCTTCAAGTTCGGTCCGGCCGAATACTTCTCGCTGATGGTGCTGGGCCTGATCGGCGCCGTGGTGCTGGCCTCGGGCTCGCTGCTCAAGGCCGTGGCCATGATCGTGCTGGGCCTGCTGCTGGGCCTGGTAGGCACCGACGTGAATTCCGGCGTGGCGCGTTTCTCCTTCGACGTGCCCGAGTTGACCGACGGCATCGGTTTCGTGGCCATCGCCATGGGCGTGTTCGGTTACGGTGAAATCATTGCCAACCTGGCCCGCCCGGACGATCAGCGCGAGGTGTTCACCGCCAAGGTGCAGGGCCTGTTCCCCACGGCGCAGGACTTCAAGCGCATGATTCCGGCCGTGCTGCGCGGCACGGCGCTGGGCTCGACCCTGGGCATCCTGCCCGGTGGCGGTGCGCTGCTGTCGGCCTTTGCGGCCTACACCATCGAGAAAAAGACCAAGCTGCACCCCGGCGAAGTGCCGTTCGGCAAGGGCAACATCCGTGGTGTGGCGGCCCCCGAGTCGGCCAACAACGCCGGTTCGCAGACCTCCTTCATCCCGCTGCTGACGCTGGGCATTCCGCCCAACGCCGTGATGGCGCTGATGGTCGGTGCCATGACCATCCACAACATCCAGCCCGGCCCGCAGGTGATGACCAGCAACCCCGAGCTGTTCTGGGGCCTGATCGCTTCGATGTGGATCGGCAACGCCATGCTGGTGATCCTGAATCTGCCGCTGATCGGCCTGTGGATCAAGCTGCTGACGGTGCCCTACCGCTGGCTGTATCCGTCCATCGTGCTGTTCTGTGCTGTGGGTGTGTATTCCACCAACAACAACACCTGGGACATCTGGATGGTGGGCGGCTTCGGGCTGGTGGGTTACATCTTCCACAAGCTGGGCACCGAGCCGGCGCCCCTGCTGCTGGGCTTCATCCTGGGTCCGATGATGGAAGAAAACCTGCGCCGCGCGCTGCTGCTCTCGCGGGGTGACTGGAGTGTGTTCGTCACCCGTCCGCTGTCGGCCGGCCTGCTGGCGGCGGCTGCCCTGCTGCTCGTCATCGTGCTGCTGCCCGCCGTGAAGAACAAGCGCGAGGAAGCTTTCGTCGAAGACTGAACGGACACTTCCCTGTGGCTCCGGCAGCGGCACCTTCGGGTGCCGTTGCTTTTTGGAGAGCCGTCCCGGTGGAGGCAGGTCCGACAGACCGCACAATAGCGCGCTGTTTCAAGACCCATCCATGCACATCGCGCTCCAACCCGCGCAGCACCCGCAACGGGCGCTACTGCACAACGAAGTCCACGCCCGACCGCCCGAGGCCATCGAAGGCCCCGTGGCCAGCACGCACATCGTCATGTGGGCCGACGCCGCCGGGCGTGAGGCGAGCCGCGCGCACATCGCCGCGCTGCTGCGCAACCACCACCTGGCGCCGCCCGACCAACATACCACGCACCTGCGCGTGGACCTGGGGACGTTTCGCCTGCGCTGGGAGCTGCACACCGAGTTTGTCACCTGGACTTTCACGGTGCCGATCGAGACCGCCGCCTTTGGCGAGCGCGAGCCCGTGGGCGCCACCGGTGCCGTGCCGCGCGAATGGCTGGCGCAACTGCCGGGCCAGTGTCTGTGCAGCCTGAACCTGTGGGTGCTGCCGACAAAGGAGTTTGGCTCGGGCTCGCTGGTGCGCCATGTGCTGAGCGAGGACACGCTGGTGGCCTCCACCGTGGCCGACGGGCATGGCGAGGTCTATACCGACTTTGCCATCCACCCCGATGGACATTCGCGCATGGTGCTGCTGGCGGGCGGCATGACGCCCCGGCGCCTGGGCCGGCTGGTGCAGCGCCTGCAGGAGATCGAAACCTACCGCATGGCTGCGCTGCTGGGCTTGCCCGCAGCGCGCGAGGCCACCCGCGTGCTGGCCAGCGCCGAGCGCGAGCTGGCCGAGCTGGCCGACGCCATCCGCACGGCCAACCGCCATGCCGAGCCGGCGCTGCTCGACCGCCTGACCCGCCTGGCCGGGCAGGTGGAGAGCGAATATGCCGCCACGCACTCGCGTTTTTCGGCCAGCAGCGCGTATTTCGAGCTGGTGGACCGGCGCATCCAGGACATTGCCGAATCGCGCCTTGCGGGCATGCAGACCATTGGCGAATTCATGCACCGGCGCCTCACGCCCGCGCGCAGCACCTGCGAGTGGGCCGCGCGGCGGCAAGAGGCGCTTTCGCGCCGCGTCTCGCGCATCAGCCACCTGCTGCGCACACGCGTGGAGATCGAGCAGCAGCAGAGCAGCCAGGCGCTGCTGGCGAGCATGAACCAGCGCGCAGACCTGCAACTCAAGCTCCAGTCCACGGTGGAGGGTCTGTCGGTCGCGGCCATCACCTACTACATCGTCGGCCTGGTCAGCTACCTGGCCAAGGGTGCGCAGCAGGTCGGCTGGCCGCTTTCGCCCGAGACCACGGCCGCCATCGCCATTCCGGCGGTGGGCTTCACCGTCTGGTGGTCGCTGCGGCGGCTGCACCAGCGCGTGTTTTCCCGTTGACCCTTGGGTCTTTTCGAGAGTTTTTCCATGCCCAGAATCCAGTTCGAGCTGCCCGAGCAGTTCACGTTCTCGACCGAGATCCAGATCTACATCAGCCACGTCAACCAGGGCGGGCACCTCGACAACGCGCAACTGCTCACGCTGGTGTCCGAGGCACGCGTGCGCTTCTTCCAGGCCCTGGGCTACCGCGAGGCAGGCGTCGAAGGCCTGGCCATCGTGGTGGGGGACATCGTGGCGCAGTACAAATCCGAGGGCTTCCACGGCGAGACCATGCGTGTGGAGATGGTGCCGGCAGACTTCAACAAGTACGGCTTCGACATCGTTTACCGCATGACCGAGAAGGATTCGGGGCGTGAGGTGGCGCGCGGAAAGCTCGGCGTGGTGTTCACGGACCGCGAGACGCACAAGGTGGCCCTGGTGCCGCAGCGTTTCTTGGAGCGGATTGCGGCCTGGTAGCCGGGGCCTGCGGCCCGGGGGCAATGCCTTCGATAATTGGTCTATGCCATTCCAATACCAGCAACCCTATGCCAGCGCCCGCTTGCCGCTGTTCGCGCGCAACGTGGTCGCCACCTCACACCCCCTGGCCGTGCAGGCCGGCCTGCGCATGCTCTGGCAGGGCGGCAATGCCGTCGATGCTGCTGTGGCAGCGGCGGCGGCCATGACCGTTTGTGAGCCCACAGGCAATGGCCTGGGGAGCGACGCCTTCTGCATCCTCTGGGACGGGCAGTCGCTGCACGGTCTCAATGCTTCGGGCCGTGCGCCGCAGGCCTGGACGCCGGACTACTTTCACCGCAAATACGGCGAGGGTGCGTCCACGCCGCCCCGGCGCGGCATCGATGCGGTCACCGTGCCCGGCGCGGTGAGTGCCTGGGTGGCGCTGAGCGAGCGTTTTGGCCGGCTGCCCTTTACCGACCTCATGGCGCCGGCCGCCGAGATTGCCGAGCGCGGCTACGCCGTGCCCGTGGTAGTGCAGGGCAAGTGGGCCGCCGCCGTGCCCGAGCTGCAAGCGCAACCCGGCTTTGCCCAGAGCTTTCTGCCCCGGGGGCGGGCGCCGCACGTGGGGGAACTGTTCACCTTCCCGGCGGCAGCGCGCGCCCTGCGTGCCATCGGCGCCACGCGCGGCGAGGCGTTCTACACCGGCGAGATTGCCCACGCGCTGGCCCGGTTTTCGGCGCAGCACGGCGGCGCCCTCACGCTGGCCGACCTGGCGGCGCAACGGGTGGAGTGGGTGACGCCGATCGCGCGCAATTACCGGGGCTTCGCAGTGCACGAGATTCCGCCCAGCGGCCAGGGCATCGCCGCGCTCATGGCGCTGGGCATCCTGGAGCAGTTCGATCTCGCCAGCCTGCCTGTGGATGGAACGCAGGCCCAGCACCTGCAGATCGAGGCCATGAAGCTGGCCTTCGCCGACGTCTACCGCTACGTGGCCGACCCCTCGTCGATGGAGGTGACTCCCGTGCAAATGCTCGATGGCGCCTACCTCGCCGCGCGTGCGAAACTCATCGACATGCACAGGGCACAGGACTTCGGTGCGGGCCTGCCGGCCGGCGGCGGCACCATCTACCTCACCGCCGCCGACGAGGACGGCATGATGGTCAGCTTCATCCAGAGCAACTACCAGGGCTTCGGCTCGGGCTGCGTGGAGCCGGATTTCGGCATCAGCTTGCAGAACCGGGGCTTTGGCTTCAGCACCGACCTGCGTGGCGCCAACCCGGCCAACCTGGTGGCGCCGGGCAAACGGCCCTTCCACACCATCATCCCGGCCTTCGTCACGCAGGACGGCCAGCCCGTGATGAGCTTTGGCGTCATGGGTGCCAACATGCAGCCCCAGGGCCATGTGCAGACGCTGGTGCGCATGCTCGACCACGGCCAGAATCCGCAGGCCGCGTGCGATGCGCCGCGCTGGCGTTTCAACCAGGGCCTCTCGGTGAACGCCGAGGCCAGCATGCCGCTGGCCACGCAGCAGGGCCTGGCGGCGCTGGGCCACGACCTGACCGTGATCGACGACCCCTATGGTGAGTTCGGTGCGGGCCAGTTCATCTGGCGCCTGGGCGATGCCCGAACCCAGGGCTACGTGGCCGCCAGCGACCCCCGGCGCGATGGCCAGGCGGCCGGGTTTTGAAATTTAACGTCAAAAGTGCCTTCAGCCCAATATCAGCAAGCGCTCTCAGCTAGCAAAAAGAGAGCTTCCGGACTGGCCCTGGCGCTGTTGGGCTCCATGGCCTTCAGTGCCAAGGCCATCATTGTCAAGCTGGCCTACCGCCATGGCGTGGACGCGGTCACGCTCATCATGTACCGCATGCTGTTCGCGCTGCCTTTCTTTGCCGCCATGGCCTGGTGGGCGAGCCGGGGGCAGGCACCGCTCTCGCGCCGGGACGTGTGGGGTGTGCTGGGGCTGGGCATCACAGGCTACTACCTTGCCAGCCTGCTCGACTTTGCCGGGCTGGCCTACATCAGCGCCAGCCTGGAGCGGCTCATTCTGTACCTCAACCCCACCATCGTCCTGCTGCTGGGATGGGCCATCTATGGGCGTGGCATCCGCCGGCGGCAGGCGCTGGGCATGGCGGTGAGTTATTGCGGTGTGCTGCTGGTGTTCGGCCACGAGGTGCACCTGCAAGGCGCCAACGTGGCCTGGGGCACGGTGCTGGTGCTGGGCAGCGCGGTGAGCTATGCCATCTACCTTGTTTACAGCGGCGAGCTGGTGCAACGCCTGGGCTCGCTGCGGCTGGTGGGCCTGGCCACCAGTGTGGCCTGCGTGCTGTGTCTGTTGCACTTCGCCCTCACGCGCCCGCTGGCGGCGGCCCTGGTGGCGCCCGAGGTGGTGTGGCTGTCGGTGCTCAATGCGCTGCTGTGCACGGCCGCGCCGGTGCTGATGGTGATGATGGCGATCGAGCGCATCGGTGCAGGGGCGGCCGCGCAGATCGGCATGGTGGGGCCGATGTCCACCATCCTGATGGGGGTGGTGATTCTGGGCGAACCGTTCACACCCTGGGTGGCTGGCGGAACGGTGCTGGTGATTGCCGGAATTTTCGTGTTCATGCGCCCGGCGCGTGCGCGCCGCTGAGCGTCTTCATTTCTTGCGCGAACCGCCCGCCAGGCGCTGCGCCACCGTCACCGGGGCGGCGCCCGCGTAGCCATCCAGCCGCTTGCCCATGGCCTGTTCCAGTTGGTCCAGCCGCGCCTGTGCTGGCGGGTGGGTGGCCAGGGCCAGGATGAACATCGGGTTGTCGGGCGTGGCGGTGCGCAGCTGGTGCAGCACGGCCACCAGGCCATAGGGGTCGAACCCGGCGCGCGCGGCCAGGGCCACGCCGCTGCGGTCGGCGTGGAACTCGTCGGTCTGGTCCAGGCCGCGCGCGTAGAGGTTGCGGCCCAGTGCGAGGAATTGCGAGGCCACCAGGTTGCCCAGGGCGTTGGTCTTGATCTGCGAGGCCACGAGTTGGGTGAACACCCCCGACTGCGCCGTCTTGCGCATGGCGTGCAGGTGGTGCCTGGCCGTCACATGGGTGATTTCGTGCGCCAGGATGCCGGCCAGCTCGGCCTCGTCGGCGCAGCGGTCGATCAGGCCCTTGGTGACGAACACATAGCCGCCCGGGGCCGCGAAGGCGTTGTAGCCGGAATCGTCGAGCACGATGAAGGTCCAGGGCAGGCCGGGGCGCTCGGACTGCAGGCTGATCCAGCGACCCAGCTGGTTCACGTAGCGCTGCAGCGCCATGTCGGGGTGCAGCGGCTTGCTGCCCAGGAGCACGGCGGCGAGCTGGCGGCCGATCTCGATCTCGCGCGGTTCGTCAATGGTTTCGACCGATCGCGAGAGCAGGCTGAACAGATCATCGCCCTGGGGGGGCTGGGCTGCGCCACCACCCGCCAGGGCGCCCAGCAAGCTGCTGGCGCCGCCCGAACCCGAGCCGCCCAGCGAGTTGAGCAGGTTCATCACACCGCTTTGTGCGTGACCGTGCAGCGGCATCCAGGCCAGGGCTGCGCAGATGGCAGCCGCAAGTCCGGCACGCGAGAGCGAGGGGGCAATGCGCATGGCGAATCTCCTTGGCGGTTCACGCCTTCTCAGTTGGGGCTTTGGTTGTCCGGGGTGAATGCGCCACTGCCTGCGGGGGGTGCGGGGCGCGGCGGCTCGGGCAGGGGCTCGACCGTCTGCGGGCGCAGGGCCGCCGACTGGGCAAAGCGCCGGGCCTGTTCGGCGCCCACCCGGAGTTTCTCGGCTTCCTGCACTGCGGCCGGGTCGGGCTGGGCATGGGTGATGTCTTCGGCACTCAGGCCGCGGATGCCCACCGTGGCCGTTGCCGTGGTGGTGCTGCCGCCACCGAACAGCCCGCCCAGGCTGCGCAGGCTGCCGGCCGCCGAGCCTGATCCCGCAGAGGCAGTACCCGCCTGCGCACCCAAATCGAACATGTGCACCCAGCCGGTGCTGCCTTGCACCGTGCGCACCCGCACCCACGGGCCCTTGCGTTCGCCGGTGCGTGCCACTGCGTTGTCTGCGGCCAGCGGCCCCAGGCTGGCGGAGGATTCGGCGGGCGACTGTCGCAATTCGGTGGCGCGCTGGATGACGGCGCCTTCCTGCCGGGCGTGTGCCGGCCAGCCCAGGGTGCCACAGACCAGCAGGGCCACCAGTGCACCGGGATTCAACCGTTGGACCATGAGGTATCTCCACTTATGATGTTTCGGTGCTGACACTGGCAGCGTGTTTTCGGAGATTGTTATGGATTTGGGTTTGGCGGGCAAATGGGCATTGGTGTGCGGGGCCAGCAAAGGGCTGGGTCTGGGCTGCGCCCAGGCGCTGGTGCGCGAAGGGGTGAATGTGGTGATCAATGCGCGTCAGGCCGGTCCATTGTATTCCGCAGCTATTGATTTAATAGCTATCAACGCAACAGGTGAAAGGGCTGGAGGCCAAAATGTCTCTAAAACCCAGGTGCTGGAAGTGGCGGCCGACATCACCACGCCAGAAGGCCGTGCCGCCGTATTCAGCGTGCCCGGCGGGCCTGGGCGTGACTTTGACATTGTCGTCACCAACGCGGGCGGGCCGCCCACGGGCGATTTTCGTGACTGGGACCGTGAGGCCTGGATCAAGGCCGTGGATGCCAACATGCTGACCCCCATCGAGCTGATGCGTGCCACGGTGGACGGCATGGCCGAACGCGGGTTCGGGCGCATCATCAACATCACGTCGAGTGCGGTGAAGGCGCCCATCGACATTCTTGGCCTGTCCAATGGCGCGCGCAGCGGCCTGACCGGTTTTGTGGCCGGCGCTGCGCGCAGCAGCATCGCGGCCCGGGGCGTGACCCTCAACAATCTGCTGCCGGGCAAGTTCGACACCGACCGCCTCGCCGCCACGCTGGGTGCGGCTGCCACACGCAGCGGCCGCACGTTGCAGGAGGTGCGCAGTGCCCAGCAGGCCGGCATACCGGCGGGGCGCTTTGGTACGCCGCAGGAGTTCGGCGCCATCTGCGCCTTTCTGTGCAGCGTGCATGCGGGCTACATCACGGGGCAGAACGTGCTTGCCGATGGCGGTGCGTACCCCGGGGCGTTTTGAGTCCCGCGACGCAGTACCGGCGCCGGAATCCGTTCCGGCTGCAGCGCGCCAAGGCGTGGCTGCGCGCCCTGGCTGGCGCAGTGCTGGTGTTCTGTGGTGTGCCGGTGGGGGCGCAAAGCTCCCATGCGATGCAGCCCTTTCGTGTGGTGGGCGGGCTGGCCGGCATCAGCCAGTACACCCGCTGGGAAGAGCCTTTCTGGACGCGTGAACTGCCCCGCATCAGTGGGGGGCGTTTTCGCGCCGATATCGTGCCGTTTGACCGGGCCGGCGTTCCGGGCGATGAAATGCTGCGCCTGGTGCAGCTGGGGGTGGTGCCCTTTGGCACGGTGCTCATGAGTTCGCTGACAGCGAACTTTCCCCAGTACACCGCCCCCGATCTCGCAGGGTTGAACCCCGACATCGCCAGCCTGCGGGCCAGTGTGGCGGCGTTTCGCCCCTACCTGGAGCAAACCCTGCGCAAGGAGCAGGGCGTGGAACTGCTGGCGGTGTATGTCTACCCGGCCCAGGTGCTGTTCTGCCGCACGCCGCTGGCCGGCCTGTCGGACCTGTCTGGGCGGCGGGTGCGCGTGTCTTCGGCGGGGCAGGCCGATTTTGTCGGCGCCCTGGGTGCCGTGCCGGTGCGCACCGCGTTTTCCCAGGTCGTACGCAGCCTGGAGACGGGCAGCATGGATTGCGCCATCACCGGCACCATGTCGGGAAACACGCTGGGGCTACACACCATCACCACGCACCTGTACGACCTGCCCATTACCTGGGGGCTGGCCCTCTTTGGCGCCAACCGTGCCGCCTGGGAGGCCCTGCCGCCCGAGCTGCGCGCCCTTTTGCGCCAGGAGCTGCCGCGGCTTGAATCCGCCATCTGGCAGGAGTCCGAGCGCGACACCGCCCAAGGGGTGGCGTGCAACAGCGGCGCGGCCCACTGCGTCTCTGGCCGCAAGGGGCAGATGGTGGTGGTGCCGGTGTCCGGGCTGGATGAGCAACGGCGCCAGGAAATTTTCCGGCAGACGGTTCTGCCGAGCTGGCTGCAGCGCTGCGGCCTGCGGTGCGCCGACCTCTGGAACCAGACCATCGGAGCCGCGCGCGGCCTGGGTGTGCCCAAGAATCCATGAAGCCGCTGTCTCCCTCACGCATCAAGGCCCTGGTGTGGGGTCTGGTGGCATTTTTTCTGCTGATTCTGGCACTGGCGGCCAGCATGCTGGCCTGGTCCGGCCGCCATGCGGCGCTGCAGGGGCGCGAAGAACAGGTCTCCCGCTTTGTGGCCGGGGCCGAGGTGGCGCTCAACCGCAGCTTTCTGTCGGTCGATCTCTTGCTCTCGGGTGTGGACAGCATGCTCGGGCTGTCCACGTCGATGATCGACTGGCTGGACACCGATGCTTCGGGCCAGCGGCTCGGGTATGTCACGCGCGGCAACATGCTGGTCAGCCTGACCGCGCTGGTTGGTGCCGATGGCGCGGTACTCGCGTCGTCCGAGCCGCTGGCGGCCCGTGAGGCGCTGCGCTTGCCGGACGGGTTTTTGCAAGCAGCCCTGTCGCCCACCGTCTCGGGTCTGGTCGTCAGTGAGCCGGCGGTCAATTTCAACAGCATGCAAGGCGTGCTGTATTTCGCGCGGCCGCTCAAACTGGCCAGCGGCGATCGCCTGGTGGCGGTCGCAGAGGTGCCGCTTGCCAAGCTTGCCGACGTGCTGATGCAGGGGGCCGACGTTCCGGGCCTGGAGGTGGTGCTCGAGCGCAGCAATGGCCGCGCGCTGCTCACCCTTCCCGACCAGGGCGAACAGGCCCGCCTGCAGCCCGTGCTGCCGCTCAAGGACCAGCCCGACATCGCCTGGGGGGTGCCCGCCCGCCTGAGCGGCCAGATGGCCTTGCGGGTCTCGCGCCCGCTCATCTACGAGCACCTGCGCATTTCTGCCAGCCTGCCGGAAACACTGGCCCTGACCGATTGGCGCCGGGAGTTCAAGGCCATCGGGGCGGTCACTGGGGCCTTCGGCCTGATGGTGCTGGCCGCCGGAGGTCTGGTGCTGGGCTTCTTCAACCGCATCAACGCGGCGCGGCAGGCCATGGCCCGGTCCAAGGCCACGCTGGACCAGGCCCTGGAGTCCATGGAGAGCGGGTTCGTGCTGCTCGACCCCCAGCGGCGCGTGCTGCACTGGAACCGGCGCTTCGAGGCGCTTTTCCCGTGGCTTGCGACCACCATGGCGCAGCAGCTGCCGTACCGCCAGGTGCTGGAGACTTCGGTGCGTCACCTTCTGCCCAAGGCCAGCGAGGCAGAGCGCCAGCAGTGGGTTGCCATGCGCCTGGCCGGGCAGCGCCATGCCGGGCGGGCCACCGAGCAGATGCTGCCCGACGGGCGTTGCGTGCAGATTGTCGAGCGGCCGACCCCCGAGGGCGGGATGGTCATCACCTACAACGATGTGAGCGACCTGCGTCGGGCGAATGCCGAAATCGAAAGTCTGGCTTTCTATGACCCGCTGACCGGCCTGCCCAACCGGCGCCTGCTGCTGGACCGCCTGGGCCAGGCGGCCGTGCTGGCGCAACGCTCGGGGCAGCAGGGGGCCTTGCTGTTTCTTGATCTGGACCATTTCAAGGCCCTCAACGACACCCTGGGCCACGAGGTGGGCGATGAATTGCTGCTGCAGGTGGCCCAGCGCCTGCGTGCGTGTGTGCGGGTGGCCGACACGGTGGCGCGGCTCGGCGGGGACGAGTTCGTCATCATGCTCAACGAGTTGTCGACCAGCACCGAGGAAGCAGCCCAACTGGCCCAGCGCATCGGCGAAAAAATCCTGCGCTGCCTGACCGAGCCCTATGAGCTCAAGGGGCATTCGCACCAGAGCGCCTGCAGCATCGGTGCAACCCTGTTTGGCGCCACGCTGCAGACGGCCACCGAGCTGCTCAAGCAGGCCGACATTGCCATGTACCAGGTCAAGGCCCGTCGCGGCAACGGTTTGTGCTTTTTCGACCCGCGCATGCAGGTGGCCATCAACGACAGGGCCCACCTGGAAGCCGACCTGCGCGAGGCGCTGGCGCAGGAGCAGTTCACGCTGCATTACCAGCCGCAGGTCACGCTGGAGGGCCGCATGGTGGGGGCCGAGGTGCTGCTGCGCTGGGAGCATCCGCAGCGTGGCATGGTCTCGCCCGCCCAGTTCATTGCTGCAGCCGAGGAAAGCGACCTGATCCTGCACATCGGTCAGTGGGTGCTGCGCACCGCATGCCGTCAGCTGGCGGTATGGCAGAACAACCCGCGGGCCAGCCACCTGAATCTGTCGGTGAACGTGAGCGCGCGCCAGTTCCGCCAGCCCGACTTCGTGCGCCAGGTGACCGAGATCCTGCAGGCAACGGGCGCCCGCGCACACCTGCTGACGCTGGAGCTGACCGAATCGCTGGTGCTGGACAACGTGGATGAAGCCATCGACAAGATGCACCAGCTGCGCACCAAGGGCGTGCGCTTCTCGGTGGACGATTTCGGCACGGGCTACTCCTCGCTGGCCTACCTCACACGGCTGCCGCTGCACCAGCTCAAGATCGACCAATCGTTTGTGCGCAACCTGGGCACACGGCCCACGGACGACGTCATTGTGCAAACCATCATCGGCATGGGGCGCAACCTCGACCTGGAAGTGATTGCCGAGGGCGTGGAGACGCAGGAGCAAAAAGACTTCCTTGCGCGCCATGGCTGCGACCTGTACCAGG
This sequence comes from Burkholderiaceae bacterium, assembly GCA_024710165.1. Lineage (GTDB taxonomy): Bacteria > Pseudomonadota > Gammaproteobacteria > Burkholderiales > Burkholderiaceae_C > Simplicispira. Next base: position 7,435 of record JANJVG010000052.1, on the reverse strand, counting down.
GCTACCTGCTGGGCCGGCCCATGCCGGTGGCAGCACTCGATACGGTGCTGGCCTCAGCGGCGTGAAGACACCACAATCCCGCCCACAATGAGCGCAAACGCCGCCGCGTGGAACAGGCGGGGCGGCTCGCCCAGAAACGCAGCCGACATCAACGCGGCAAACAGCGGTGTGAGATTGGAGAAAAATCCGGCCACCGCCGGCCCGGCGCGCTGCACGCCCACGCCCCAGCAGCGGTAGGCCACCACGGCAGGCCCGATGGCAATGAAGGCCAGGGCGGCGGCCAGCGGCCAGCCCCACGCGATGTGCGTGCGCCCGCTGGCCCACTCGACCCCGGCAAAGGCCCCGGACCAGCCCAGGCCGAACACCAGTTGCGCCATCAGGAAGGCCGCCCAGTCGGCGCGCACGCTGGCCGGTTCGCTGGTGCGCACCAGCAGCCAGCTGTAGAACGACCACGAAATCGTGGCCAGCAGCATGAACACATCGCCCGGCACCAGGCGCAGCGCCAGCAACTGGCTCCACTCGCCCCGGCTGAGCACCAGCAGCACGCCCGCCATGGACAGCGCCGCACCGGCGAACTGGCGCCGCGTGACGGAGACACCGAAAAACACGGCGCCCACGGCCAGCATCCAGACGGGCATGCTGGAGCCCACCAGCGTCACGTTGATCGGGGTGGAGGTCTGCAGCGCCATGTATTGCAGTGCGTTGTACAGGCCGATGCCCAGCAGACCCAGTAGTGCATAGCGGCGCCAATGCGCCCACACGGGGCTATTTCTGCGCAGCACGCCCTGCGCCAGCGGCAGCAGAAGGGCAAACGCCAGCACCCAGCGAAGAAAGTTGAGCGTGATCGGCGGCACCAGATCGTGCACCAGCCGGCCCACCACGGCGTTGCCGGCCCATAGCAGCGGCGCAAGTACGAGCAACGCCGCCGTTCCGGACGTCAGTTTGTGTGTCATCCCACGACTTTAACGGGGGGCGCCGCGCAAGGCTTGCAGAATCATGGCAGGATGGCGCAAGCCTTTCCCTTGATTTGCAGGAGATACCTTTCCATGAGCCTTGCCGTACAGATCCGCCAGCATGGCGGCCCCGAAGAACTCCAGATCGTCGATGTCACCGTGGGTGAGCCCGGTCCGGGCCAGATCCGCATCCGCCACCATGCCATTGGCCTGAATTTCATCGACGTGTACCACCGCACGGGCCTGTACCCGCTGACCATGCCAGCGACCATCGGCATGGAGGCCGCAGGCGTGGTCGAGGCCGTGGGCGAGGGCGTCACGCACCTGAAGGTGGGCGACCGTGCCGCCTATGCCAGCCAGCCGCCCGGCAGTTACTGCGAAGTGCGCGTGATGCCCGCCCAGTGCGTGTGCAAACTGCCCGATGCCATCAGCTTCGAGACCGGTGCGGCCATGATGCTCAAGGGCCTGACCGCCCAGTATCTGCTCAAGAAGACGCTGCCCGTGGAAGGCCTGCAGCCAGGTGACCCGGTGCTGTTCCATGCCGCGGCCGGCGGCGTGGGCCTGATCGCCTGCCAGTGGGCCCGGGTGCTGGGCCTGCAGCTCATCGCCACGGCGGGCACCGATGCCAAGTGCCAGCTTGCGCTGGCCAACGGCGCTGCGCATGCCATCAACTACAACACCGAAGATTTTGCCGCGCGGGTGAAGGAGATCACCGCTGGCAAAGGCGTGAAGGTGGTGTACGACTCGGTGGGCAAGGACACCTGGGACAAGTCGCTCGAGTGCCTGCGGCCCTTCGGCCTGATGGCGAGCTTTGGCAATGCCTCGGGCCCCGTGCCACCGTTCGCACCGGGCTCGCTCGGTGCTAAGGGCTCGCTCTACGTCACGCGCCAGACGCTGTTCACCCATATCGCCACGCGTGAATCCACGCAGGCCATGGCCGACGAGCTGTTTGCCGTGGTGGCCAGCGGCCAGGTGAAGATCCACATCGACCAGCGTTACCCGCTTGCCCAGGTGCAGCAGGCGCACCGTGACCTGGAGGCGCGCAAGACCACCGGTTCGACCATTCTCACGCTGTGAGCGCGCCCCTGCCCGACTGGCTGCTGCGCGCCCGCGCCGATGCGTGCCAGCCGCCGCGCCGGGCGCGTTTGCCGTTCTTCGCCGACGGTTACCCCGTGGGCTCGGTTGAGCCCGGTATTTTGGATGAAATCGTGCTCCAGAGCTTGTTGGATGTGCGCTACAAGCTATCAATACAGGAGCGTTTTGCGGCGCCCGTATGGTGTCTGGAGGCCCAGCACGGCGAGCTGACAGCCGCGTTCGATGCGCTGGCCAGGGCTTTGCGCGCGCTGGGCCACTGCGGCCCCTGGCGCAACGAGCAGCTGGCCGTGTGCACCGCCCAGGGGCAGTGCCTGGGCACCATCGAGCGCGGCCTGGTGCGTGTGCTGGGCATTGCCACCCAGGCCGTGCACCTGGTGGGCCTGGTGCCCGATGGCCGCATGTGGGTGCAGCGGCGGGCCTTCGACAAGCCCAACAACCCGGGCCAGTGGGACACGCTGATGGGCGGCATGGTGTCTGCCGCCGACACCCTGCACGAGGCGCTGGAGCGTGAAACCTGGGAAGAGGCCGGCCTGCGGCTGTCAGCCCTGCAGAACGTGGTGCATGGCGGCCATATCGGTTTCGAGCGGCCCAGCCGGGAAGGCGGTGGCACGGGTTACATGCGCGAACGCATCGACTGGTTCCGTGCCGTGGTGCCCCCCGACAGGGTGCCGTGCAACCAGGATGGCGAGGTGGCGCGCTTCGAGCTGTTGCCCCCGGAAACACTGCGCCAGTGGGTGGAGCAAGGCCTGTTCACGCAAGAATCCACGCTGGTGCTGGCCGCCAGCTGGGGACTTTGAAGCCTGTGGAACCTGCAGTTTGGCGCAAGCCGGGCAGCGGCAAGGCGCGCAGGCAGGCGCCTGCGGTGCGCTGGTGCTCTTGGGCTGCACCAGCACGGGGGGGCCTCACGACAGCGTGACCCCGATGGAGGCATTCGCTGCGCCATACACCAGCAAGTAGGACTGATCTGCGGACGCCGGCAGTTGCGGTTGGCGAGTTGCGTCACCGCTGGCCAGCAGGTTGAACTCGCCGTCGTACAGGCTCCAGGCAGCTGCGCCGGTCAGGGTGATGGTTTGCTCGGTGGCGCTGGCGGCAATGGCGCGCCATTCGGCATGGCCCTCGACACCAATCTGTATGCTGGAAGCCCCCACAGCCAGTGGCGCAACCGAGTCCTCAGGGCAAAACACGCTGCTGCCCACGCGTATCCACTCTTCGCCCGCACGGGGAAGGATGACCACATCGTCCAGATCACGGCCCAGCGCAAAAGGCAGCTTCAGGCACATCAGGGCGAGGCTGTCACTGGTCGATGCGTCGGCCATCTGATTTTGTTTTCCGATGGCTTCGGCATTGGTCACGATGTAGCCGGACAGGCCCGGAACGTCTGACAGCGTGAGGGTTGGGCCTCCATATTGAAGCAACAGCGACTCGGCCGGTTGATTGACCGCGAGCCATCGGCGCCCCAGCCGCGCCCGCCAGGCCGCCGACAGAGGCGCCTTGGCCTCCAGTTGTTGCAGGTAGGGCATTTCAAACAGGTAATGGCCCATGCCATTGGGCGTGCGCAGCGTGAGGTAGCGCTGCCCTTGCGCCTGCACCGCTTGATAACTTTGAAGGGGCGCGGCATCACTGGAAAAACGGCCGTCGCCGCGCAGCTTCAAGACCGTGGGGCTGTCTGCCCAGGCGCCTGCGTCGTATTGCGCCATGGCCATGGTGCCATCTGCCTGCGGCTGCAGTTGGTAGATGCTGTCGCCCGAGGCGTAAACACCCGTCATCTGCGCCCGTTGCGCATCGCTGGCCGTCAAGGCCGCAGAGGGCGTGGCGGCAAGCTTCTGCGGCATTGCAGCCAGCCGTCCGCGCTCGACCAACGCGCGCAGCAAAATGCGTTCGGCCAGTGCACCGGGGCGGTAGGTGGTCGATGTGCCGGTGATCAGTAGCGCCAGCCCTTCGCCCGGCAACACATAAAAGTCACTGCCATACGCCAGCGTTCCGCCATTTTTGTGCCAGGCCGTGATACCGGCGGCCGCCAGGCCGTCCTGGCGCACGCCGTCCCACCCCAGGCCATAACCATCGGCCATGGCCACGGGCCGCAGCGGCTGGCCGGTGGTCTGGTTGCGCGCCATTTCGGCAATAGCCTCGGCCGACAGCAGGCGTTGGCCTTCCAGCGTGCCCTGGTTGAGCAGTGCCCGGGCCAGCAAAGCCATCTCGGTGGGCGTGGTGTACAAGCCGCCCGAGCCGTAGAGATTGGCAAATTCTTGCGGCAACGGTGTATCGCCATCGTAGGCGGGGGCATAACTGCCAGCCGCAAAGCGTTCGGTGGCGTAGCGGCTGCGCACCATGCCCAGCGGCGCCAAGATGGCTTGGGTGACAAACTGCGGATAGCTGGTGCCCGTGATCGCCTGCACCAAGAGCTCCACCACGGTAAAACCATCGTTGCAATACACCGACATTTCGCCGGGGGCGTGCTTCAGGCGCACCTGGGCCAGCGTTTGCAACACCTGCGCTGCGTACTGGGGGTTGGGCGCTGAGTCAATGGAACCTCTGGGATCAAACCCGGGAAAGCCCGAGGAATGGTTGAGCAGCATGCGCACCGTGACCTGGGTGTATTCGGGCGAAGCCATCCTGAACCCAGGCAGATACGTGACCAGCGGCTCGTCCAGCCGTACCAGGCCGCGATCGACCAGCACCATCACGGCCATGGTGGCCAGCACCTTGCTGCACGAGCCGATGCAGAACAGGGTTTCGGTGCTGACGGCCGTGCCCGCCGCCTTGTCTAGGCTGCCAAACGCCTCGGCCCAGACCAGCCGGTCGCGCTCGATCAGAGCGACCGAGACCGACGGCGTGTCGGAATCCGCCATGGCTTTCAGAATGGCGGCGCGGGCGTCGGCAATGGTGGCGTCATAGCTCAGCGGGGCATCGCTGCCGCCGCAGCCGGCCAGCCAGGCCTGTGCAAGCACGCTCAGGGCACCGAGCTTGAGCAGGTCGCGACGCGTCGGGTTGGTGCCACGGGCCAAGGTGCCGGAAGGGAATGGGGGCTGGTTCACGGGGTATTCCTTGTGTGGATGCCTGGTGGTCTCAGAGGCTGAGAGTTTTTCGGCCGTGCCCGAAAGGCGCACCACAACGCGCCGGATCGAGGCGCAAAACGCAGCCATAGCTCGGGCTATGGCGAGGTTTTGCAACGACGGGCCGGTGTGTTTTGGCGCGCAAGGTGGGCATGGATGAAAGACTCTCAGCCTCTCAGGTGTTGTTGAGCGACTGTACCGCCGCCGTGCCGCTGCGCACAGCGCCCTCCAGCGTGGCCGGGTAGGGGCCTTCGATGTAGTCGCCGCAGGCCCACAGACCGGGTGCAATGGCCGCAGCCGGGCGCTGCAGGCCCGGGGTGCAGGCGAAGGTGGCGCGCTTTTCCACCACCGTCTGCACCGCCTGCAGGCCGGCCAGGCCCAGTTGCTGGCGGGCCTGCTCCAGTACCTGGCGCTCGGTCTGCGCGCGCTCGCCCCGGCTGGCGCTGGCAACAAACGCCAGCAGCCCGGGTGGGCCGCCGAGCTGGCCACGGTCAAAAACGAACTGCGCCGGATGCCCGGCACCGCCCTGCAGGGCCAGCATGGGTTCGGGCAGCAGCCGTCCGTCGGCGTGCGGTGTGCCCTGCGCGTAGACGGTGGTGATCGCTTCGAAGCGCAGCGCCTGCGCGCTGGCGGACCAGTCGCACATCGGGACCGTGAGGGCGTAGGGCGCCGTCTGCGCGCATTGCGACACCAGGCGCGCCGCCTCGGTGCTGGACGTGGCGAGCACGACGGCGTCGAACGCGGTGCCATCCACCTGCCAGTCGTTGCGGCGCCCGGCTGCCAGGCTCAGGGCGCGCTGGCCGGTGCAAACTATGGCACCCCGGCCTCGCAGCCAGCGCGCTGCGGTCTCGGGAAAGAGCGTGCCCAGGTCCACGCGCGGCAGCAACAGGTTCGATCCGCCGCGCCCGCTGAACAGGCTGTCCTGCAACACACGCAGAAAAACCGGGCCGCTGGCCTCCTGGGCGGGGGTGTTGAGCGCGGCCACGCACAGCGGGTCGATGAAGCCATCAAGCAACCGCTTGGGCAGGTTTGCGCACAACTCGGCTACCGTGTCTTCGGGGTTGCAGACAAAGCCGGTGCGCTGCCATGCGTGGGCCATGCGCAGCAACGCCAGCCGTTCGCCCCAGGACCAGCCGCGCGCGCGGGCGATGCCGAGCAACGCATCCCAGGGCGGGGGCAGGTCGGGCAGGCGCAGGCCGCTGCCATCGGGAAAGCGCAGCACCAGGGGCAGGCGCAGCAGGGCCGCATCGACATCCACGCCCACCAGGCGCATCAGGCGCAGCGATTCGGTATAGGCACCGATCAGGATGTGCTGGCCGTTGTCCAGTGCGAGTGCGGTACCGTCGGGCGCCGCAGCATCCAGCGCGCGCGCCCGCCCGCCGACGGTGCGTGCCGCCTCGAAAACGGTGACGTGATGGCCCGTCTGTACGGCCGCCACGGCGGCCGCCATGCCAGCCCAGCCGGCGCCTAGTATGGCGATGTTCATGATGGGCAGGCGCTCACATGCGTCCGAGAGCTTGCATCTTCCAGGCCAGCCAGAATTTGCGCAGCGGCGTGAGGCTGATGCGCTGGTGCAGCACCTGGAAGTTTTCGTGCTCGATCTCGCGCAAGAGCGTGCGGTAAATGCTGGCCATCATCAGCCCGGGCTTCTGTGCGCGCCGATCCTGGGCGGGCAGCAGCTCCAGGGCCTCGTCGTACAGCCGGTGGGCGCGCTCGGCCTGAAAGCGCATGAGTGCCGTGAAACGCTCGGAATACTGGCGCTTGAGGATCTCGTGCGCCTTCACGTCGAACTGCTGCAACTCGTTCACCGGCAGGTAGATGCGCCCGCGCAGGGCGTCCTCGCCCACATCGCGGATGATGTTGGTCATCTGCAAGGCCTGCCCGAGGCGGTGTGCATAGTCGGTGGTCGCCGGGTCCTGCTGGCCGAAGATGCGCGCTGCCACTTCACCCACCACGCCCGCCACGAGGTGGCAGTAGCGCTGCAGGCCGGGGTAGTCGAGGTAGCGGGTCTGTTCCAGGTCCATCTGGCAGCCTTCAATGACCGCCAGCAGGTGGCGTGGCTCGATGCCGTAGTCTGCGGCGTGCGGCATCAGCGCCTGCATCACCGGGTGCGTGGGCTGGCCCTTGAAGGACTGCGCCACCTCGCCGCGCCACCAGGCGAGCTTGTTGTGCGCGACGCCCGGGTCGGACACTTCATCGACCACGTCGTCCACCTCGCGGCAGAAACCATAAAAAGCCGTGATGGCCGCGCGCCGGGGGCGGGGAAGGAACAGAAAGGCGTAATAGAAGCTGCTGCCCGAGGCGGCAGCCTTTTGCTGGACGTACTGTTCCGGA
>JANJVG010000179.1 GCA_024710165.1 Burkholderiaceae bacterium | reverse complement strand
GACAAAAAAGCGAAGAAGTAAGGAACGACCATGTCTGAAACACGTGCAGTCCTCCGGGGCGTCCGTCTGTCGGTCGACAAGGGCCGTCTGGTCGCTGACCTGATCCGCGGCAAGAAGGTGGACCAGGCTCTGAACATCCTGAACTTCACGCAGAAAAAAGCTGCGGGAATCGTCAAGAAGGTTCTGGAGTCGGCCATCGCCAACGCCGAACACAACGATGGCGCCGATATCGACGAACTGAAGGTCAAGACCATCTACGTCGAACAAGGCACTACGCTCAAGCGTTTCACCGCGCGCGCCAAAGGCCGCGGCAACCGCATCAGCAAGCCCACGTGCCATGTGTACGTGACGGTTGGCAACTGAGGCCAGAGGAAGACTATGGGACAGAAAATCCATCCTACCGGTTTCCGCCTGGCGGTCAGCCGTAACTGGGCCAGCCGCTGGTACGCGAGCAACCGTGACTTCGCCGGCATGCTGGCCGAAGACATCAAGGTGCGCGAATACCTCAAGGCCAAGCTGAAGAATGCCGCTGTGTCGCGCATCCTGATCGAGCGCCCCGCCAAGAACGCCCGCATCACGATCTTTTCGGCGCGTCCTGGTGTCGTGATCGGCAAGAAGGGCGAAGACATTGAGAACCTGAAGAAGGAACTCGCTACTCGCCTGGGCGTGCCTGTCGCAGTGAACATCGAGGAAGTGCGCAAGCCTGAAATCGATGCCAAGCTGATTGCCGACAGCATCACGCAGCAGCTTGAAAAGCGCATCATGTTCCGACGCGCCATGAAGCGCGCCATGCAGAACGCCATGCGTCTGGGTGCCCAGGGCATCAAGATCATGTCGTCTGGCCGTCTGAACGGTATCGAAATCGCCCGTTGCGAGTGGTACCGCGAAGGCCGCGTGCCGCTTCATACGCTGCGCGCCGACATCGACTACGGCACCTCCGAAGCCAAGACCACCTACGGTGTGATCGGCGTGAAGGTGTGGGTCTACAAGGGCGACACGCTGGGTCGCAATGACCTGCCTGCCGTCGAAACGCCGCGCCCTGACGAAGAGCGCCGTCCCCGTGGTCCGCGTCGTGATGGCCGCCCTGGTGGCGATCGCAACGACCGTGGTGCTGGCCGTGGTGGCCCGCGCCGTCCCGTGGGTGCCAATGTGGCACCTGCCGACGGCAGCGACAAGCCGCTCGGTGCCGGTGGCGCCGATGCAACCGCCGTTAAGCGCGTTCGTAAAGCAGACGCGCCCGCTACAGCAGCGGACGGAAAAGGAGAATAAAACATGCTGCAACCTGCTCGCCGCAAATACCGCAAGGAGCAAAAAGGCCGCAACACTGGCGTCGCAACCCGGGGCAACTCGGTGGCGTTCGGTGATTTCGGTCTGAAGTGCACCGATCGGGGCCGTCTGACGGCCCGCCAGATCGAAGCCGCACGTCGCGCCATTTCGCGTCACGTCAAGCGTGGCGGCCGTATCTGGATCCGCGTGTTTCCGGACAAGCCCATTTCCTCCAAGCCCGCAGAAGTGCGGATGGGTAACGGTAAGGGCAACCCCGAGTTTTACGTGGCCGAAATCCAGCCCGGAAAGATCGTGTTCGAAATTCTCGGCGTGCCCGAAGAACTCGCCCGCGAAGCCTTCCGTCTGGCGGCTGCCAAGCTCCCCTTGCGTACCACGTTTGTGGCACGCATGATGGGCCAGTGATTTCAGGAGAAACTGATATGAATACTGCTGAATTGCGCCAAAAAGACGTCGCTGGCATCAAGGAAGAAATCAAGGCACTGCAGAAAGCCCACTTCGGTCTTCGCATGCAGAAGGCTACGCAGCAGCTGGGTAACACCGGTACGCTGCGCACCACGCGCCGCGACATCGCTCGCGCCAAAACCATTCTTGCCCAAAAGCAAGCCGCCAAGTAAGGAGCCCACATGACGGAAGCTAAAAAATCCCTCAAGCGCACCTTGGTTGGCAAGGTGGTCAGCGACAAGCGTAACAAGACCGTGACCGTGCTGATCGAGCGCCGTGTGAAGCACGAGCTCTACGGCAAGATCGTTGGCAAGTCGAGCAAGTACCACGCGCACGACGAAAACAACGAGTTCCACACCGGTGACGTGATTGAAATCACGGAGAGCCGTCCGTTGTCGAAGACCAAGAACTGGGTGGCTACGCGCCTGGTGGCAAAGGCTTCGCTGGTGTAAGCCTTCCGGCGCCCTGCGCTGCAAGCCCTGACGAAACGACCCACAATGTGGGTCGTTTTGCTTTTGGGCATCGAATTTCTGGCGCAGATTTCACCTGAGATGCCGTGACGGCCCCGGATGGCGGTGAGTGCTCAGAGCAAAGCACATTTCAATGAACGGTTGACAGGAGACCACCATGATCCAGATCGGCGATACCCTCCCAGACACGACTTTGATGGAGTTCATCGAAGTCGAAGGCAATGGATGCAGTCTAGGCCCCAACCCGGTGCAGGTTGCTCCCGCAACGGCGGGCAAAACCATCGCGTTGTTTGCCGTCCCGGGCGCCTTCACACCCACCTGCTCGGCAAAGCATGTGCCGGGCTACGTGGACAAGGCTAGCCAGTTTAAGGCTGCCGGTGTGGATGAAATCTGGTGCCTTGCGGTCAATGATGCCTTTGTCATGGGTGCGTGGGCGCGCGACCAGAATACGGCAGGGGCTGTGCGCATGCTGGCCGATGGCGACGCCGCATTTGCCAAGGCCACCGGTTTGACGCTCGATCTCCACGGCAAGGGCCTGGGCCTGAGAAGCAACCGCTACTCGATGCTGGTCAGGGATGGCAAGGTGCTGCACCTCAACATCGAAGCACCGGGCAAATTCGAAGTGAGCGACGCCGATACCTTGCTGGCACAGGCCACTGGCTTGTCCGCCCGCTGAGGGCGCTGGCCACCGGACGACCTGGCCAGTAACGATACGCCGGCGGTGCCGGCTTCGGCTACCGGCCAGCCGACACGGGCTTGCCCAGCGTGGGCTACCGTGGCGCTGCCAGGCTGTTTGCCTGCTGCAAGCTGCACGGTGGCACAGTTGCCCTCGCCCAAGATGAACGCTCTCGGTGCAGCGATCAGGTTTGTGCGGGCGGCTGCGGGCTACAATGCCAGCAAGATTCGTGCCCTTCCGCACGTCATGGCTTTCACTGGCCGCTTGCCTCATCTGGAACGCTGCATGGAACTCCGTTTATCCCCCTTCGCCGGACGCTACCCTGCGGGCGCCGACGTATTGATGCCTTTCTGGTGCGCTGCTCAGACGCTGCGGCGAATGGTGCCCGGTGTGCTGTTGCTGTTGTGTATGGCCGGCGCGGGGTCGGCGGTGGCCGAGAAGGCAGATCGCAGCAAGCCGATGAACATCGAGGCCGATGCCCTGCGCCATGATGACCTGAAGCAGACCAGCGTGTTCACGGGGCGGGTGGTGATGACCAAGGGCAGTATCGTGCTGCGCGGTGCGCGGCTGGAAGTCCGCCAGGATGCCGATGGTTACCAGTCGGGTGTGGTGACTGCCGAAGCGGGCCAGCGTGCCTTTTTTCGGCAGCGGCGCGATGGCGCGCCCGGGATGGCCGAAGAATTCATCGAAGGCGAGGGCGAGCTCATCGAATACGACGGGCGTTCGGACAGCGTGCGTTTTGTCCGCCGGGCCGAGCTGCGGCGCCTGCGCGGTGCCGTGGTGAGCGATGAAATCACCGGGGCAGTCATCGTTTACAACAACCTGACCGATGTGTTTACGGTGGACGGGCAGAAGACCCCGGTCCGCGGTGCGGGTGATATGCCGGCCAGCGGTGGCCGGGTGCGGGCGGTGTTGTCGCCCAAAGACACGGCTTCCGCAAGTTCGGCGCCGCAAACGACGCCTGCGCCTGCCTTGCGCCCAAGCAGCACCCTTGGCGGTGGTGCGCGGTGAACGCGCCTGCGATGACTGCGGCGCCAGGCCACCCGCCCGTCAGCCGCCTGGAGGTGCAACACCTGGCCAAGTCTTACGGCAGCCGCAAGGTCGTCAAGGATGTCTCGTTGGTGGTGGAAAAAGGCGAGGTGGTGGGGCTTCTGGGCCCCAACGGCGCGGGCAAGACGACTTCGTTTTACATGATCGTGGGCCTGGTGCGCTGCGATGCGGGCGACATCCGGATTGATGGCCAATCGGTGGCCGACATGCCCATTCACCGCCGCGCCCGCCTGGGCTTGTCCTACCTTCCCCAGGAAGCGTCCATTTTTCGCAAGCTCTCGGTGCAGGAAAACGTGCGGGCCGTGCTGGAACTGCAGCGCGACGAACAGGGGCAGCCGTTGGGCGCGGGGGAGATCGAGGAGCGTTTGTCAGCCCTGCTGCAGGAACTGCGTGTCGACCACCTGCGCGATTCACCTGCGCTGGCACTGTCCGGCGGCGAGCGCCGGCGCGTGGAGATCGCACGGGCCCTGGCCACGCAGCCGCGCTTCATCTTGCTGGATGAGCCGTTTGCCGGTATCGACCCGATTGCCGTGATCGAGATCCAGCGGATCATCGGCTTTCTCAAGGCGCGTGGCATCGGGGTCTTGATCACCGACCACAATGTGCGCGAAACGCTGGGCATTTGCGACCACGCCTTCATCATCAGCGATGGCGAGGTGTTGGCCCAAGGAACGCCCTCCGAGATCATCGATAACGCCGAGGTGCGCCGCGTGTACCTCGGCGAGCATTTCCGCATGTGACCATGGCGCCTGTGCATCCCGCTGGCCTTCGTCGATGAAACCGGGTCTCTCACTGCGCGTTTCGCAGCATCTGGCGCTCACGCCGCAACTGCAGCAGTCCATCCGCCTGCTGCAGTTGTCCACGCAGGAGCTGTCGCAGGAAATCGAGCAGATGCTCGACGAAAACCCTTTTCTGGAGCGCAATACGGAAGAAGCGCCTCGGGAAGAGTTCGGTCTGGCGCAGGCCGACACACCCGCGCAGACCGACGATGCAGTGACTGAAGTAGCTCTATATTCAGGAGCTGAAAGCGCAAGCCAGTCAAGCCTCGAAGCCAAAAATGATCCGGATTCTTCGGCCGTGGATGAAGTCCCTGACTGGGGCGGCGACGGCACGACCGAGCTGGTGCCTGATGACGGTGAATGGGGCGGCGAAGCCCCTGCGCGCCAGCACACCAACGACGGCGATGGCGAGGCCGACCCCGCCGACCTGGCGCACCGCCATGAATCGCTGACCGATTTTCTGCACCGCCAGGCCCTGTCACTGCGGCTTTCCGACATCGACTGTGCCGCGCTGCGCTTTCTGATCGAGTCGCTCAACGACGACGGCTACCTTGAAGACCCGCTGGAGGAACTGGCAGCCGGCCTGGCGGCGGGCGACCCGGAGCAGGCCGAGGAGCTGGTGCACCGTTTCACCGTCGCGCTGCGCCTGCTGCAGAGCCTGGAGCCCACCGGCGTGGGCGCGCGCAACCTCGCCGAATGCCTGATCCTGCAGTTGCAGGCGCTGTCGCACGATGGCGTGGGCGATCCCGACACACTGCAGACGGCAGTGTGCATCTGCCGTCAGCCCCTGGACTTGTTGGCGCGCCGCGACGTGCGCCGCCTGATCCAAGCCTGCGGTGCCAGCGAGGAGCGCACACGCGCCGCCATGGCACTGATCGCCCGGCTGGAGCCCCGGCCGGGGCGCCCCTTTGCCGACGTGGAGCGCAACACCATCGTGCCCGACGTGCTGGTGACGCGGTCCGGGCGCAGCGGGCAGCAGTTCAGCGTGCAACTTAATCCCGATGTCATGCCGCGCCTGCGCGTGCACGACATCTACGCCGGCGCCTTGCGCGGCCATCGCGGCGGCGACGGCCACCAGGCGCTGCAGCAGCGGCTGCAGGAGGCGCGCTGGTTCATCAAGAACATCCAGCAACGCTTTGACACCATCCTGCGTGTTTCGCGTGCCATCGTCGAGCGGCAGAAGAATTTCTTTGTGCATGGCGAGCTGGCCATGCGCCCGCTGGTGCTGCGCGACATTGCCGACGAGCTGGGCCTGCACGAATCGACCATCTCGCGCGTGACCACGGCCAAGTACATGGCCACGCCCCAGGGAACCTACGAGCTCAAGTATTTTTTCGGCTCCGGCCTGGGCACCGACACCGGTGGCAACGCGTCGAGTACGGCGGTGCGCGCCCTCATCAAGCAGTTCGTTGCCGCGGAGAATCCGGTCAAGCCGCTGTCGGATAGCCAGCTGGCCGACATGCTCAAGGAGCAGGGCATCGAGTGCGCCCGCCGCACGGTCGCGAAATACCGCGAGGCGCTCAAGATTCCCGCGACGAACCTGCGCAAGGCGCTGTAGCCGGCACCGGTGCCCGGCGCGATACCCGTTCAGCGCCAGGGAGCAATCAGCGCATGGGAAGCGGGCGGACGCGGCGTGGGTAGACTGTGCACGAAGGAAGCAACCACCATGAACGTCATCGACACCATTGCCGCCCATGCGCCTGCCATGGCCGCCCTGCGGCGCGACATCCATGCCCACCCGGAACTGTGCTTTGAAGAGGTACGCACCGCCGATCTCGTAGCACACAAGCTCACCGAATGGGGCATCCCCATCCACCGCGGCCTGGGCACCACCGGGGTGGTGGGCATCGTGCACGGGCGTGACGGCGGTGCCTGCGGGCGCGCCATCGGCCTGCGCGCCGACATGGACGCGCTGCCCATGCAGGAGTTCAACACCTTTGCCCACGCCAGCCAGCACGCCGGCAAAATGCACGCCTGCGGGCATGACGGGCACACCGCCATGCTGCTGGCGGCGGCGCAGCACCTGGCGGGCCACCGCGACTTTGACGGCACGGTCTACCTGATCTTCCAGCCCGCCGAGGAAGGCGGTGGCGGTGCGCGCGAGATGATTCAGGACGGGCTGTTCGAGCGGTTTCCCATGGAGGCCGTGTTCGGCATGCACAACTGGCCCGGCATGCCCGTGGGCAGCTTTGCGGTAAGCCCCGGCCCGGTGATGGCGTCGAGCAACGAGTTCAGGATCACCATCCGTGGCAAGGGAGGGCATGCTGCGTTGCCCCATACCGGTATTGATCCGGTGCCGATTGCCTGCCAGATGGTGCAGGCCTTCCAGACCATCATCAGCCGCAACAAGAAGCCCGTGGATGCGGGCGTGATCTCGGTCACCATGATCCATGCCGGCGAGGCCACCAATGTGGTGCCTGACCATTGTGAGCTCCAGGGTACGGTGCGCACCTTCACCCTGGAGGTGCTGGACCTGATCGAGCGGCGCATGCGCCAGATTGCCGAGCACACCTGTGCTGCGCACGAGGCCACCTGCGAATTCGAGTTCGTGCGCAATTACCCGCCCACCGTCAACTCGCCGGCCGAGGCCGCATTTGCCCGCCAGGTCATGGCCAGCATCGTGGGCGAAGGCAGTGTGTGCGCCCAGGAGCCCACCATGGGCGCAGAAGATTTTGCCTACATGCTGCAGGCGCGACCCGGCGCCTACTGCTTCATCGCCAACGGGGAAGGGGATCACCGTGCCATGGGCCATGGCGGCGGCCCCTGCACGCTGCACAACCCCAGCTACGACTTCAATGACGAACTGATTCCGCTGGGTGCGACCTACTGGGTTCGCCTGGCCGGGCAGTGGCTTGCCGCACCCCGGGGCGCCTGAGCGGGAGGTCTGCAAGAGGGGGTGTATCGCCCTCCCCCTTTCTGCGGCCAGTGCGTGCGGCCTTTGCAGCCGGTTGGGTTGCGCGAGAAATATGTACAAAATAGGCCGCTAGCCCTTATCAATAAATCGCTTGCAGCTATTTAAATAATAGCTACAGGATACCCCGGCTAGTCTGGCTCGCCCCAGGGTAGCATCAGGGTGAGGGTGGAGAGCGCGGCGAATTCGGGCGCGAAGGCGTCGATGATCTTCTGCGGTTCGGGGCACAACTGTGTGTCGGTGATGACGCCGAACTGCACGCCGCCGCCGTAGCTCAGGATGGATACCCCCAGCCCCACGTTGCCCGACTGCGGCACCCAGAACATGCACTGCGTGACGCGCGACCCGCACAGCGACAGCGCCTCGCGCGGGCCGGGCACGTTGGTCATCACGGCGGTGGTCTTGCGGCTGAAGAGGTTGAGCAGGGCGTCCTGGGCCGGTTTGATCAGCAGGCCGGCCACGGCCAGCAGCCCGAAGGCCAGCAACGGCTGGGTGCTGCCCTTGAGGGCCTGCATGCGGCGGCGCACCTCGTACACGCGCTCGATCGGGTTGGTGATGCCGATCGGCATCACCAACGGTACCAGGCCGAAGTGGTTGCCCAGCTTCCAGGCTTCCTCGATGGGGCGCAGGTTCACCGGAATCATGGCGCGGATTTCCTGAGCCGTGGTGTCGTCCCCGTGCTGGCGCAGGTAACCGCCGATCGCCCCGGCCACGCAGGACAGCAGCACGTCGTTGACCGAGCAGTTCAGCGCCTTGCCAATGGCCTTGACCTCCTCGAGCGGCAGCGGCGCGCACCAGGCCACACGCTTGGTCTGACCCGGCACCCCCTTGAGGCGTGTGGGCGAGTCGTCGGGCATCAGGGCCAGTGCAGCGGCGTCGCTCAGCAACTGGTAGCCCAGGCGAGCGGCATCCATGGAGCCGGCCAGACCGTGCTGCACGGCTTTTTCGGGATCGAGCAGCAGGTGCAAGGACCTGGCGGTGCTCTCGCCCACCAGGTCCAGGGCCTTCACGGTCATGCCGGTGATCGGCTTGATGAGGGTGTCGGCAATCCAGTCCTCGGCGCTGGCCGGGGCTTTCTTGCGGCGCTTGGGGGGTTCTGCGCCCCCGTCCACCAGTGACATGGTGACCGAAATCAGGGCAATGCCGTCGGCAATGCAGTGGTGCAGGCGCACCACCAGCGCGCTGCTGCGCAGGCCGTCATCGCCCACGAAGTCTTCCACCAGATAAAAGTGCCACAGCGGGCGTCGCGGGTCCAGCGGCTCCATGGCCAGGTTGCCCACAAACGCCTGCAACGCCGCCTGCTGGCTGGCACCGCGGCGGCGCGGCAGCCTGGCGGGCTGCACATGGGTGGTGATGTCAAAGCGCTGGTCGTCCACCCAGGTGGCGCCGGCGGCGTCTTCGACCACGCGCTGGCGAAAGCGTGGGTATTGCAGCAGGCGTTCCTGCACACGCTCGCGCAGGGCGGCCAGCGAGATGCCGGGCGCGACGGTCCACACCCCGGTGATCATCATCAGGTTGCTGGGCGAATCCATGCGCAGCCAGGCGGTGTCCACCTTGCTCATGCGCTCGCCCGACAGCCCCAGCATGCCGGAGGCCGCGCGGCGCATGTTTTTCTGCACCGCCAGGGCCGCCTCGCGGGCGGCAGCGCCTGCCCCCGGTAGGGCTGGGGCAGGGGGGCTTGGGCGATCGGAAGCGCGGGAGGAGGTGCGGGTCACCATGGGCAGAAAATCCTGGTTGTCGTGATTGGAGGAGGGCGTCTATGGCGTTGTGCCGTCGGAACCGGACGCTGCCCGTAAGATACAACGCCAGCAGGGGATTGCATCCCCGTTTTTTCCCCACCTACACCAGGAGCATCCGACCATGGCCGATCTCAACGCCGCTTTCGAAGCCGCCGTAGCCCAGTCCAAGAACCTCAGCGAGCGCCCCGACAACGCCACACTGCTCAAGATCTATGCGCTGTACAAGCAGGGCACCGCAGGCGACAACACCGACAAGAAACCCGGCTTTTCCGACATGGTGGGCCGTGCCAAGTGGGACGCCTGGAACAACCTCAAGGGCACCGCGCAGGACGCCGCCCAGCAGCAGTACATCGACCTGATCGAGTCGCTCAGCTGATCCCGTTCATGGGCGCATTCAGGGCCTTTTGTCCGCCCAGGCTGCGCCTATGGCCTAATATGGGTTTTTCCACCCTTTGACAGAGACTCGCCATGGGCAACAAGATCGTTACCGAAGCCGACCGTAAATTCACCCCCCAGCCCAAGCCGCTGCCTGGCGTGAGCCTGCCCACCAGCGGCCGCGGCCAGCGCGTGAGCCTGGAGCGCGGCGTGGCCACGCGCAGCAAGAAGAACCCGGGCAAGCGCTCCAAGAAGGGCGGTTGACCGGCCCCGCCGGCGCCCCGGCGCCGTACGTACAAGAGCCCTCAGCAGAGGGCTTTTTTGCGCCTGTGAGTGGAGCGTTCAGGCCTTGGGCGCAGCGGGTTTCTTTTTCTTGCCCGGTTTCGGGGGGTGCAGGAGGGTGTCGAGCTGTTCGGCGATCTCGGCCTCGATGCGCGACTTGAAGGCGCTGACCAGAAAGCCCAGCTCGGCCTTGAATTCAAATTCGCCGTCCAGCACCAGCAGCGTGCCCTTGACGCCCGCGCGGCTGAAGTACACCGTGTCCTGGGTGTCGCCTTCTTCGTAGGCGCATTCCATGTCGAACTTCTCTTCGGCCTTCTCGGCCCACAGGAACGCGATCTTGCGTGCCTCTGCGAGGCCCAGGTGGTGGTGGCGGTGGATGTGGATCACGGACATGGGAGGGCTCCTCAGGGGGCGCTGACGGTCCCGGGCCGCAGGGCGCGCAGACGGTCCGTGCGCTCCTGCCGGGGCAGCGCCGCCAGCTTTCTGACCCCATCATAAAACGGTTCCCAGCGCCCGCCGGACTGGTGGAACAAGGCCTCGAAGGCGGGTACCCAGTCGTCGTAGGCGGCCTGGGTGGCAAAACTGGCGTTGTTGGCCTGTTCCACCCAGCGGTCGTAGCCTGTCAGCAGGGCAGGTGTGGCCTGCCAGGTGGCGCGCAGCGCTGCGTAATCGGTCCGGAAGGTGTTCATTGCTTCTTTTTTCATAGCTATCAGCGTTTTTTCATCAAGGGCTGGAGCCTTATTTTGTTCATAAATTGTGGCCAGACGGGCGCGGGTGGTCCGGGTCAAGGCCCGAAAGCTGTTGCGCCGCTCCTGGCTGGCGGCAAAGGCCCGGCGGGTCTGCTCGGAGGCCTGTGTGGCAAGCCACTGCGCGCTGCCCAGGCGATCGACCGCCGTGGCAAACGATTCGTTGAAGGGTGTATCGCCCGGCACGTACACCACCTGGTGCGCCAGTTCGTGGAACATCAGGCGCACAAAATCCCCCTCGGGCCAGTCGATGAAGGTGTTCAGCAGCGGGTCGCCTCCCATCCAGTTGAGGTAGCCCAGCGTGGAATAGGCCGGCACGCCGTACACATCCACTTCCAGGCCCTGGGCTTGCAGGCGCGCAGCTTCGGCCCGGGCCTCGGTCTCGTCGAAGTAGCCCCGGTAGCCGATGCAGCCTGTCACCGGGAAGCACCAGGTGTGCAGCTGCAGCGCAAAGGGTGGCGCGGCCACCACGTTCCAGACTGCGTACGGGCGTTGCAGGTCGGCATAGCGGCGGTAGCTCGGGTTGTCGGGAAGGCCCAGCTCGTTCACGGCAAAGGTGCGGGCGCGCTGCGCCAGCTGCAGGCGGGTGCGCAGGGTGGCCGGGGTGCTGTCCTGCGCAATCCAGTCCTCGAGAGGGCGGGCGGCCTGCAGCAGGCGTGCATGCCCTTGCACCGATTGCAGGTAGTAACCCAGCTGCCCGCCCAGCCCGGCGCAGCCGGTCAGGACCAGGCACAGCAGAATGTTCAGCGCCAGGAATCTGCCTGGCTCAGGCATGGCGGGGCAGGATCTCCAGCACCCGCTCGGCAGGGCGGCACAGGCGCGTGCCCAGGGGCGTGACGACGATGGGGCGGTTGATGAGGATGGGGTGTTGCAGCAGTGCGTCGATCAGTTGCTCCTCGCTCACACCGGGTGCGCCCAGGTGTAGTTCGGTAAACAGCGCCTCTTTGTTGCGCACCAGGTCGATGGCCGGCTGGCCGGTGGCGGCCACCAGCGCTTGCAGCGTGGCGCGGTCGGGCGGGGTCTTGAGGTAGTCAATGACTTCGGGCTCCACGCCGCTGTCACGAATCAGGGCCAGGGTGGTGCGCGAGGTGCCGCATTTCGGGTTGTGGTAGATGGTGATGCGGTTCATGTTGCTGCAGGGGCTTGGGGGTTTCTGGCGAGCCAGCCCAGGTCCAGGGGCCGGTCTTCGAATTCGGTGTTCAGCACCACGGTGCTGGTGGTCCGTGCCACGCCCTCGATGGCCTTGATCTGGTAGAGCACGTCCTCGAGCGCCCGTGGGTGCGTGGTGCGGATTTTGGCCAGAAAGTCGTATTCCCCGGCCACGCTGTGCAGTTCCTCCACCTCGGGCATGGCGCGCAGGCGGGGCGCCACGTCGCGGCAGTGGATGCCCCCATCGTTGCGGATGGCGACGAAGGCGGTGAAGCTCAGGCCCACGCGTTCGGGTTCGACGCTGATCGAAAAGCGCCGGATCACGCCCTTGTCCAGCATCTTCTTCACCCGCTCATGGACGGCTGCGGTTGACAAGCCCACCTCCGCACCGACGTCGGCGTAAGAACGCCGGCCATCCTGGCTGAGTGCAGAAATAATTCTGGCATCAATGTCGTCTGTCTGAATATTTGCTTGCATTACGAGGTTGTGTCGGTAAAAATTCCGAAAACATGGCGATTTCCATCAATTTTTCGGTGAAGTGAAGAATATGCGGACATTTTTCAATGTGCAAGCGAAGGAGCGGCAAGGCATGGCGGTAGCTGTGGCGTTGGCACTGGTGTATGTCGTCTGGGGCACGACCTACTTTGCCATGGGCATTGCGCTGGAGACCATGCCGCCACTGCTGATGAATGCCAGCCGCTTTCTGTGCGCGGGTGCCGTGATGCTGATGGTGGCGCTGTGGCAGGGCCATGCGTTGCCCACCCGGGCGCAGTGGCGCGACAGCGCCCTGGTGGGCGCCCTGATGGTGTTTCTTGCCATGAACTGCATTGGCTTTGCGCAAACACTGGGGATTGGCTCGGGCCTGATGGCCACGGTGGTCACCACCATGCCCATGTGGCTGGCGCTGTGGACGCGCTGGGGTGGTGAGCCAGTGCCGGCCACCAGCTGGTGGGGCCTGGCCCTGGGCGTGGTCGGCGCGCTGCTGCTGGCGCTCGAGGGAGACTTTTCGGCCTCCGTGCCAGGTGCGCTGCTGGCCTTTGGGGCCCCGTTGTGCTGGAGTCTGGGGTCATACGCCTCGCGGCGGCGGGCGCTGCCGGCGCCTGCCATGGCATCGGGGGCGCAGTGGCTCATCGGTGGGGCCATGGGCATGGTCGTGGCGCTGGCGGTGGAGCCCGTGGGCGCCCTGGCCACGGTCAGCGTCCGCTCGTGGCTGGCCTGGGGCTACCTGCTGGTGCTGGGCACGCTGGTGGCGCTCAATGCCTACCTGTGGTTGCTGCAGAACACTTCGGCCGCGCTGGCGGGCAGCTACGCCTTCGTGAACCCGGCCGTGGCCCTGCTGGTGGGGGTGGCCCTGGGCGGTGAGCAGCTGACCGGCTGGGTGTTTGCCGCGCTGCCACTGATCGGCGCTGCGCTGGCCTGCATTCTGTATGGCAGGGCGCTGATCCACTGGCTGCGTCGCACCTGGCCGGCCCGGTGGTCTGCGGTCTGAGGGCGCTGTACGCAGCGTGTTGCGCTGCGTTGTTGTCACCGTGGTGTCGTGGATGCCGGGTTTTTCATTTAGCATTCAAAATGTAACAACGCAACCCAGAGACTCCATGACCGTCCCATCCCTTTCCGGCCCCGGGTATCGATCCGGTGACAGCGGCTTTTTTGAGCACCACGGCATCTGGGCGCCCGGCGTGCGGGCTTTCCGGCTGCTGCGGTTCAATGCCAAGGCGGCCATCATTTCGCTGGCGTTCATGGTGCCCATGCTGGTGCTGGTGGGGTGGCTGCTGCAGGCGCACTACCAGCAGGCCATGCAGGCGCGCATGGATGCCACACGCCAGCACGTCGAAATCGGCCATGGCATTCTGGCCTGGGCCCATGCCCAGGAGGTGGCCGGCAAGATGCCGCGTGCGCAGGCGCAGCAGCTGGCTCTGCAGGCGATTGCCCCGCTGCGCTACGACGGGCAGGAGTATTTCTGGATCAACGACATGGAACCACGCATGGTCATGCATCCGATCCGCCCCGAGCTCGATGGCACCGAGGTGGGCCAGATGAAAGACCCCAACGGCCTGGCCCTGTTTCGCGCCTTCGTCGATACCGTGCGCCAGAAGGGCAAGGGTTTTGTCGACTACCAATGGCCCAAGCCTGGCGGCACCGAGCCGCTGGACAAGATCTCTTTTGTGCAGGGGTTCGAGCCCTGGGGCTGGGTGATCGGATCAGGCATTTACGTCCATGACGTGCGCGAAGGCGTCATGCACCAGATCCGGGTGGCTTCCATCGGTGTGCTGCTCACCCTGCTGGTGGCGGGCTACCTGTTTCTGTGTTTTTACCGCGTCATGGACGGAGGCCTCAAGGAAACCCGCCGCCATCTGCACGCCATGACCTCGGGCGACCTGACGACCTCGCCATCGCCCTGGGGCCATGATGAAGCCGCGCAGCTGATGACCGAACTGCGCGCCATGCAGGATGCCCTGCGCACCATGGTGCTGCGGGTACGCCAGTCCAGCGACGAGATCGTGCATTCGGCCAGCGAAATCGCCAGCGGTTCCATGGACCTGTCGCGGCGCACCGAACACACCGCCAGCAGCCTGGAGGAGTCGGCTGCGTCGATGGAAGAGATGACCGCCACGGCGCACAGCGGTGCCGAGAACACCCAGCAGGCCTCGCAAATGGCCAGCCACAACGCCGAGGTGGCTGCCGACGGGGGGCATGTGATGCGCGAAGTGGTGCGCACCATGGAAGGCATTCATGCCTCGTCCACCCAGATCAGCGACATCATCTCCACCATCGATGGCATTGCCTTCCAGACGAATATTCTGGCGCTCAACGCCGCCGTCGAGGCCGCACGTGCGGGCGAACAGGGCCGGGGCTTTGCCGTGGTGGCCAGCGAGGTGCGCAGCCTCGCCGGGCGCAGCGCCGGGGCAGCCAAGGAAATCAAGGCGCTCATCGACCGTAGCGTGCAGCAGGTGGACACCGGCACCGCCATCGTGCGCAAAGCCGGCGCCACCATGGAGGACATCGTCGCATCCTCGCAGCGCGTCAATCACCTGCTGGGCGAGATTGCCTCTGGTGCGCGTGAGCAGAACCAGGGCATCGCCCAGATCGGGCAGGCTGTGCAGGAACTCGACCGCATGACGCAGCAAAACGCCGCTCTGGTCGAGGAAACCGCCGCAGCGGCCACATCCATGCAGAGCCAGGCCCAGACCCTGGCCCTGGAAGTGGCGCGCTTTCAACTGCCCGATGGCATGCGGCTGGCGGCACCCGGCGGGTCGCACGACTCGGCGCCCTCGGAGCGGTTTGACTTCGACCAGGCGATCGAGGCGCACCGCCAATGGAAAGTGAAGCTGCGCTCGGCGATCGCCCAGCACGAAACGCTGGATGCCGACACCCTGTGCCGCGACGACCAATGCACCCTGGGCCGCTGGCTGCACGGCAACGGTGCTGCGCGCTGGGGCAGCAAACCCCTGTTCACGCAGCTGCTGGACAAACATGCCGATTTTCACCAGTCGGCCGGTGCCGTGGCTCGCGAGATCAATGCAGGGCACTACGCCGATGCGGAACAGCTGATCGGCTCGGGCTCGCACTTTTCAGACATCTCGCTGGAGGTGATGACCCTGCTGAGTACGGCCAAGCGCCAGTTTTGACGGCATCCTGGCCGCAGGGTGGGTGTGCGTGGTCGGTGCAAGCCGGCCACTGCCGCTGGCAGGGGTGGCGTGGCCTGGACACCTCCGGGTGCAGAATGCGCCCATTGCCTGTGTCCGGAGGATCTTTCCCATGCTCTATAAATTCAAATCCCGCGCCACTGCCGATCTGATCCTGTTGGAGCCCCACGGCAAGCGCCTGCTGCAATTGATCGGGAAAGACCCGCAGGCCCGCGGCATCGTCACCGCAGAACAGATTCCAGCTGCAGTGGCGGCCCTCGAAGCCGCCGTGCTCGACGAGGAGCGGCGCCTGGCCGAAGCGGGCCAGACGGAAGACGCCGATGAACGGGAGGCCGTCGGCGCCGACGGCCGGGAGCGCGATACCGTGAAGCTGCGTCAGCGTGCCGTCCCCTTCATCGACATGCTGCGCCGCAGTGCCGCAGAAGGCCACGATGTGGTCTGGGGCGGCTAAGCCTCCTTGCGGGCGGCCCGCCTGGGCCCGCTCGCAAGGACGTCATCAATCGGCGTAGGTGCCGGCCGTCTTGATGACGGCGCCCCATTTGTCGATTTCCGAGAGTACAAACTTCTTGTGCTCGGCGGGTTCCATGCGCTTGTCGGTCACCACCACGGCGCCCAGGCCTTCCTGCTTCTTGATGAAATCGGGGTCTTTCAGGGCCAGCTTCAGTGCTTCGTTGATGCGGGTGATGACCGCCGCGGGCGTGCCCTTGGGCGCATAGAGGCCGTGCCAGATGCTGACGTTGAAGTCCTTCAGGCCCGCCTCGTCGAGTGTGGGGAGGTCTTTGAGTGCCGGGGTGCTCAGGCGCTTGGGGGTGGTCACGGCGTAGGCCTTGACCTTCTTGGCTTCGATCTGGGGCGTGGTGTTGGTGGTCTGGTCGCAGAGCAGGTCGATCTGGCCGCCGATCAGGTCGGTGATGGCGGGGGCCGTGCCTTTGTAGGGCACGTCGGTCATCTCGGTTTGCAGCGCGCTCTTGAACATCAGCCCGCAAAGGTGTGACGCCGCGCCCAGGCCGGCGTTACCCAGGTTGATCTTGCCCTTGTTCTGGGCGATCCAGCCGGTCAGTTCCTTGAAGTTGTTGGCGGGCATGCTCGGCCGCGCGATCAGGGTCATGGGCACGTCATTCACCATGCCCAGGTATTCGAAGTCGTTGGGAACGCTGAAGGGCAGCTTGCGGTACAGCGCGGGCATGGTGGACATGCCGATGTGGTTGAGCAGCAGGGTGTAGCCATCGGGGGCTGCACGCGCCACCTTGGCCGAACCGATCGAACTGCCCGCGCCGGCAGTGTTGTCGATGACCACGCTCACGCCGCCCAGCGGTTTGCGCAGGGCCTCGGCCAGATCGCGGGCCACGCGGTCGGTGGGGCCGCCGGCAGCAAAGGGCACGACGATGGTGACAGTCTTGTCCTTGGAGGGGAACTCCTGGGCAGAGGCTCCGAAAGCCAGGCTGGTGGCAATGGCCAGAAGGCTGAGGTTCAGGCGTTGTTTCATGGTGTGTCTCCGGTGATGTGAGAGCGCATCATATCGGCGCGGCCGGGCGCCTGCATCGCGGAAAGACCCTAGCACTTTGTTCGGCAAAAATCAGTACTATTTATGGCTCAAGCCCTTTATTGATAAGCGCTTGCAGCTATCAATAATGAAGTGTTTACGGGCGGAAATCCGGCCAGAAAAAAAGGCTGGCGGTACAACCGTCAGCCTTTTGTCACCCTGTGCGGCGTGCGCCGGAGCCGGGCGCTCAGCGGTAGCTGCGCGCGTCCTCGATCACCTTGCCGTCGTTGGGCAGGCTGCCCGGGGCCAGCAGCTGCACCTCGCTGCGCAGCTTGGTGATCTCGCGTGCCACTTCCGCCAGCTGGGTGGCCAGGCCTCCAGAGGTTTCGGTGGTTTCCACCTGCAGCACCATTTGGTCGTTGGCCATCTCGCCACGGACCACCAGCCGTGCGCGCAGCACCTGCGGAAAGCGGCTGGCAATGGCCGCCACCTGACCGGGGTGCACAAACATCCCACGTACCTTGGTGGTCTGGTCGGCGCGGCCCATCCAGCCCTTGATGCGGGTGTTGGTGCGGCCCGTGGGGCAGGGGCCGGGCAGAATGGCCGACAGATCGCCCGTGCCGAAGCGGATCAGCGGGTAGTCGGTGTTGAGTGTGGTGACCACGAGTTCACCCACTTCGCCTTCGGGCACCGGGTCACCGGTGCCGGGGCGCACGATCTCGACGATCACGTGCTCGTCCAGCACCAGTCCTTCGCGTGCCTCTGTTTCGTAGGCGATCAGGCCCAGGTCGGCCGTGCCGTAGCACTGGTATCCCGTGATGCCCTGCTGTGCAAACCAGTCCCGCAGTGAAGGCGGGAAGGCCTCGGCCGACAGCAGCGCCTTGGTCACGCTGGGCAGCGGCACCTGCATTTCACGGGCTTTCTCCACGATGAGCTTGAGGAAGCTGGGGGTGCCGATGTAGCCCGCAGGCCGCAGCTCGGCCATGGCCTGCACCTGCTGCTCGGTCTGGCCCGTGCCACCCGGAAACACCGTGCAGCCCAGGGCGTGCGCGCCGCTTTCCATCATCGAGCCGGCGGGCACGAAGTGGTACGAGAAGCAGTTGTGGATGAGTTCGCCCGCGCGAAAGCCGGCGGCGTACAGGGCACGCGCCATGCGCCAGTAGTCACGCCGGATGCCTTCGGGCTCGTAAATGGGGCCAGGGCTGGCAAACACGCGGGGCATCCGGGCGCCGTAACCGATGGTGGCAAAGCCGCCAAACGCGTTCTGGCTGCGCTGGGCCTGCTGGCGCTCGTGCAGTTCGTGCTTGCGGGTGACCGGCAGGCGGGCAAGGGCGGCGCGGCTGGTGATCTCGGCCGGGTTGATCTCGGCAAGGATTTCGGCAAAAGCCGCCGACTGGCTGCGTGCATGGGCCACCTGGGCCGGCAGGGCCTGGAGCAGATCGGCCTCGCGTTCAGCCGCAGCACGGGTTTCCAGCGTGTCGTAAAAAGAAGTCATGGCGGATGGGGTCAGGGGTTGAATGGCTCGGGTGGGTCGTGTGCAGTGGCCACCCGGTCGCAGCCGGGTCGTCCGGGGGCGCGGCGCGGCTCAGGCCAGCCAGCGCTTGCGGCGCTTGTAGCTCTTGACGTCCTTGAAGCTCTTGCGCTCGCCGCCACCCACGCCCAGGTAGAACTCTTTCACGTCTTCGTTGCTGGCGAGGTCGGACGAGACGCCGTCCATGACGATGCGGCCCGACTCCATGATGTAGCCGTAGTCAGAGTATTTCAGGGCCATGTTGGTGTTCTGCTCGGCCAGCAGGAAGGTGACCTTCTCCTTCTTGTTGAGATCCTGGACGATGTTGAACACCTCCTCGACGATCTGTGGCGCCAGGCCCATGGAGGGCTCATCGAGCAGCACCATGCTGGGGTTGGTCATGATGGCGCGGCCGATGGCGCACATCTGCTGCTCGCCGCCCGAGGTGTAGGCCGCTTGCGAGGTGCGTCGCGTTTTCAGGCGCGGAAAATAGTTGTAGACCTTTTCGAGGTTGGCAGCGATTTCGGCCTTGCTCGAGCGCGTGTAGGAGCCCGTGAGCAGGTTTTCCTCGATGGTCAGGTGGGCAAAGCAGTGGCGCCCTTCCATCACCTGCACCACACCGCGCTTGACCAGATCGGCGGGAGAGAGGTTCTCGATGCGCTCGCCGCGCAGGTCGATGTTGCCCTTGGTGACCTCGCCGCGCTCGCCCTTGAGCAGGTTGGAGATGGCCCGCAGCGTGGTGGTTTTGCCGGCGCCGTTGCCGCCCAGGATGGCGACGATGCTGCCCTCGGGCACCTGCAGCGAGACACCCTTGAGCACGAGGATCACGTGGTTGTAGATGACCTCGATGCCGTTGACGTTGAGAACGATGTTTTTAGAGTCCATGGTGTTG
>JANJVG010000168.1 GCA_024710165.1 Burkholderiaceae bacterium | reverse complement strand
GTGCTGACTATTGCGTACTTTGATGGGCTGGGAGTGCCACGCCTGTCCTGACCTCAAACTCTCGAACCGCCCGGTGCGGACCCGCACGCCGGGTGGTGTGGCAGGGGTGCCTCCTACAATGGAGGCCCCCTATGCCGATTTTCCGGATCCCGCTTTCTTGCGGATCAACCCACGCGGCCCGGGCCCTGCCGGTGGTGAAGGGTTTTGTTGGAGCAATCATGGACAAGCATTACCTGACCCCTCTTTTCTCTCCCGAGAGCATTGTTGTTTTTGCCGGTCGCCAGGATGATGAGGCGAGCCTGACGCCCCAGGCAAAGGCCTTGCACGAATCGCTTCGTGCACAGCGATATACCGGCCGTCTCGTCTTTGTCGACATCCACACCACGGGTACCTTGGCTGATTTGGCGCAAACGCGTGCTGATCTGGCCATCATTGCGCTGCCTTCCGACGATGTCGCTGCTGCCCTCGAAGTGGCCGGTCGCATGGCTTGCCGTGCCGCACTGGTGATTTCCAGCGGAATCGGGCCGGAACTTGCCGCCGACCTGAAGAAAATTGCGCAGCGTGAAGGGGTTTACCTCCTTGGCCCCAACTGCCTGGGGCTACAGCGCACCGCGCTGCAGCTCAATGCCAGTGCTGCGGGGCCACTGGCGCGCCCGGGTTCGCTGGCGCTGGTTTCCCAGTCGGGAGCGTTGACGTCCTCCATTCTGGACTGGGCCAGCAACAACGCGGTCGGGTTTTCGTCCGTGGTGTCGCTGGGGCCGAACACGGCGGTTGATATCTCTCAGGTGCTGGACTACCTCGCCAGCGATTCGCAGACCCACAGCATCGTCGTCTACCTGGAAGGCATCTCGAGTTCGCGCGCGTTCATGAGCGCGCTGCGCTCGGCCGCTAACGCCAAGCCGGTGGTGGTGCTCAAGGCCGGGCGCAAGCCCGCCGGCAACGAGGCAGCGCAGACGCATAGCGGCGCCATTGTGGGCAGCGATGATGTCTTTGATGCAGCCCTGCGGCGCGCAGGTGCGGTGCGAGTGCGTTCGTTTGTCGCCTTATTTTCGGCTGCCAAGTGCCTGGCCTCCCGCTACCGGCCTGTGGGCCGCAGGCTGGCCATCGTGACCAATGGCGGCGGGCCGGGTGTGCTGGCGGCCGACTGGGTCAATGAAATCTATCTGGACCTTGGCAAGCTCTCACAGGAATCGGCCTTGGCCCTCAAGCCGCAATTGCCCGCTCAGGCCTCCCTGGCCGATCTGATCGACCTGTCGGAAGAAGCCACCCCGGAACACTACCGCCTTGCGGTGGAGTCGGCTTCCAAGGACCGCCAGATTGATGGCGTGCTGGCCATTCATTCGCCCAAGTCGGGGACCGACCCTGCAGACGTTGCCTGTGCGCTGGCCGATGTCAAGCGCCATATGAC
Source organism: Burkholderiaceae bacterium (assembly GCA_024710165.1). Lineage (GTDB taxonomy): Bacteria > Pseudomonadota > Gammaproteobacteria > Burkholderiales > Burkholderiaceae_C > Simplicispira. The sequence goes on along the minus strand of JANJVG010000168.1, from coordinate 31,197 downwards.
CAAGCCGTTGCTCTCTTGCTGGATGGGCGACGCTTCGGTCTTGCCGGCGCGCTCCCTTTTGCTTGATGCACTGATTCCCAGCTTTCGCACGCCTGAAGCGGCTGTCGGTGCCTTCGGCAACATTGCATCGTTCCACCAGAACCAACAATTGTTGCAGCAGACACCGCCGCCCCTTTCGGCACTAGCCAAGCCGGATATCGAGGGCGCCCGTCTGGTCATCGAGAGCGTGTTGGCCGAGCGTCGCAAGGTGCTGACCGAGATGGAGTCCAAGACCCTGCTGGCGGCCTTCCACATTCCCGTGACAAAGACCATTCTGGCGCGCAGTGCCCATGAGGCGATGATGATCGCCACGCAGTTGGGTTTTCCGGTTGCGCTCAAGATTGATTCGCCGGACATCAGTCACAAGTCGGATGTACAGGGCGTGGCCTTGAATGTCATGGATGGCGCCAGTGCCCGTGACACCTACACCAATATGGTCCAGCGGGTGGCGCGTCTTCAGCCCAACGCACGTATCAACGGCGTGACCGTGCAGAACATGGCGCGTGCCCGGCGAGGTCGTGAGGTGTGCATCGGTCTGGTCACCGACGATCCGTTCGGCCCCGTGATCACCTTCGGAGCGGGTGGCACCATGATCGAGCTGATCAACGACCGCGCCATGGAGCTGCCGCCGCTCAATCAGTTTCTGGCGCGGCGCCTGATCGAGCGCTCGCGGGTAGCCGAGACCTTGGGCGAGTGGCGTGGTGCCAGTGCTGTCAATATGGATGTCCTTGAGCAGGTGCTGCTGCGCGTGTCGGAAATGGTGTGCGAATTGCCTCAGTTGCGCGAGATGGATATCAACCCCATCATCGTTGACGAGTCGGGGGCGGTTGCTGTCGATGCGCGCATTGTCATTGACCATGCACCGCAAGCTGCCAGCGGAAGATCCAGCCGGTATGGTCATCTGGCCATCCTGCCCTATCCTGCCCGCTTCGAGCAGGACTGGCCCCTGCCCGGCGGTGGGGAGTACACCGTGCGACCCATTCGTCCCGACGATGCACAGATGCTGCAGGCCCTGGTGCAGGGCCTCTCGCCCGAGAGCCGCTATTTCCGCTTTGTGTCGTCGATGGCGCAGCTGCCACCCATGATGCTGGCTCGCTTCACACTGATCGACTATGACCGCGAAATGGCGCTGGTGGCTGTATTCAAGGATCGCAAGGCGGGGCCCGATGGTGAAATCACTGAAACCGAGCGCATTGTGGGCGTGTCGCGCTACATCACCAACCCTGACCATACGAGCTGCGAATTTGCGCTGGTGGTGGCAGATGATTTTGCAGGCAAGGGGCTGGGCTCACGATTGATGCACAGCATCATGGATGTAGCCCGTGAAAAGGGCCTGGCCGAAATCGAGGGGCTGGTGCTGGCCAATAACCCCCACATGCTCAAGCTCATGCGGACGCTGGGCTTTTCGATCAAGTCGTTCCCCGAAGATCCGGAATTCAAGCTGGTTTCGCACACGCTGTGAGTTCCTGGCTGCGGCTTCGTCAGTTTGAAACGCCGGCCTTTTCCAATCGGGGAGCGAATCTTGGGGAGTCATGACGTCCAGGGCCGCATCCAAAAAATTGGCCCCTGGATGTGCGCCCCTCGACCGTTTTCAGGCTGTCAGGCAAGCCGTCACCCGATGGTCATCAGGCTGGCATTGCCGCCCGCAGCCGCCGTGTTCACGCTGAGCGAGCGCTCGAGCACCAGGCGCTCGAGTGGCACCTCCGCGCTGCCCGACGGCAGGCCGGTCACGGTCACGATGGGGCCGGGGCGGGTGGCAATGGCACGGCAGGCTTTGCGCAGTGCGTCGCTGTCGCCATGGTGCAGCACAGCATCAAACCACACGCCGTCGGCCTGCCATTGCGCCACCAGCGCCACGCGCTCCTGCAGCGCGCCGGGCAGGCTCGCATGCAGGGCCTGGTGCTGCACAGGCCACACGGCCTGGCTGCCCGTGGCCAGCACGCAGGCCAGCTGGGTCAGCAGATCGGCTTCTTGCGTGGCCAGGCACAGCACGCGCTCGCGCGGAAGGATCTGGTAGCTGTTGTTCTCGCCCGTGGGGCCGGGCAGGGAGCGCAGCACCCCGCTGGGCGTGGTGGCGGCCAGGCGCTGGCAGGTTTGCTCAAGTGTCTTGTTCTGTTGGCTGCTCGCCCAGTCCTGCAGCACCTTCAGCGTGGCCTGCAGGGCACGGCGCTGCGTGTCGTCGCAGGGGCGCAGTGCGTCGGCGGGTGCCAGCGTGCTGGCCAGCGCGCTTGCGGGATAGCGTGACAGCATGCGCAGCAGATACATCGGCCCGCCCGCCTTGGGGCCGGTGCCCGAGAGGCCTTCGCCGCCGAAGGGCTGCACGCCCACCACGGCGCCCACCATGTTGCGGTTCACGTAGATGTTGCCAGCGTGCGCCTGGTCCACCACCTGGGCGATGGTTTCGTCGATGCGCGTGTGCACGCCCAGTGTCAGGCCGTAACCAGTGGCGTTGATCTGCTGCAGCAGGCGCGGCAGGTCCTTGCGGGCGTAGCGCACGAGGTGCAGTACGGGGCCGAAGACTTCTCGCTCCAGCTCGGCAATGCTGCCGATCTCGATCAGCGTGGGCGGCACGAAGGTGCCTTCCGACAGAGCCTGTGCGTTGGCGGCCATGGGCTGGAACACGCGGTGGCCCTTGGCGTGCAGGGCCTCGATGTGGGCCAGGATGCCGGCACGTGCCTCGGCGTCGATCACGGGCCCCACGTCCACGCGCAAGGCATCGGGGTTGCCCATGCATAACTCGCCCATGGCACCTTGCAGCATGGCCACCACGCGGTCGGCGGCGTCTTCCTGCACGCACAGCACGCGCAGTGCCGAGCAGCGTTGGCCCGCGCTGTCGAAGGCCGAGGCCACGGCATCGCCCACCACCTGTTCCACCAGGGCCGAGGAGTCCACGATCATGGCGTTCTGGCCGCCGGTTTCGGCGATCAGCGCCACCGGGTTGCCTGCGGTATCCAGCCGGCCGGCGATGGTGCGCTGCAGGATGCGCGCCACGTCGGTTGAGCCGGTGAAAACCACAGCCATGGTGCGTTCGTCGGCCACCAGGCGCGCGCCCACGGTCTCGCCCTGGCCGGGCAGCAGCTGCACGGCGGCGCGTGGCACGCCGGCCTGCCATAGGGTGCGCACGGCCTGGGCCGCGATCAGCGGCGTTTGTTCTGCCGGCTTGGCCAGCACGGTGTTGCCGGCGGCCAGCGCCGCGGCCACCTGGCCGATAAAGATGGCCAGCGGGAAATTCCAGGGGCTGATGCAGACCACGGGGCCCAGGGGCACATGGGTGGCGTTGGAGAAGCTGGCTTGGGCCTGTGCGGCGTAGTAGCGCAGGAAGTCCACGGCCTCGCGCACTTCGGCGATGGCATTGGCGGCGGTCTTGCCCGCCTCGCGCATCAGCAGACCCAGGAGCTGGGGCATCTGCTCTTCCAGCAGGTCGGCGGCGCGCAGCAGGGCGGCGGCGCGCTCGACGGGCGCCGTTGCGGCCCATTGCGGCGCGGCCTGGTGGGCCCAGGTCAGTGCGTTGTCCACATCGGCCTCTGCGGCTTCCTGTACCTGGCCCACCACGTCGCGGTGGTCGGCGGGGTTGTGCACGGGCACGGTGGTCCCGGCGGCGGCGTCCTGCGCCAGCAGCGGGGCAGCGTGCCACGGCTGGAGCGCGCTGGCTTGCAGGGCGGCGGCCAGGTCGGTGAGCACCTGCTCGCTGGCCAGGTCCAGCCCGCGCGAGTTGGCACGTTCGTCACCGTAGAGCTGGCCGGGCAGCGGGATGCGCAGGTGGGGCTGACCGGCACGGCCCTCGGCCTCGGCCGCCTTTTGCACCGTGGCCACGGGGTTGCACACGAGTTCCTCCAGCGCGATGGAGCCGTCGGCGATGCGGTTCACGAACGAGGTGTTGGCACCGTTCTCCAGCAGGCGGCGCACCAGGTAGGCCAGCAGCGTCTCGTGCGTGCCCACCGGGGCGTAGATGCGGCAGGGCCGGCCCAGCTTGCCGGCCGTGACGGCACCCACCACCTGTTCGTACAGCGGCTCCCCCATGCCGTGCAGGCATTGGAATTCATACTGGCCGGCGTAGTAGTTGTTACCGGCCAGGTGGTAGATGGCGGCCAGCGTCTGCGCGTTGTGCGTGGCGAACTGCGGGTAGATGGCTTCGGGCGCGCCCAGCAGCTTGCGCGCGCAGGCAAGGTAGGAAACATCGGTGTGCGCCTTGCGCGTGTAGACCGGGTAGTCGGCCAGGCCATCGACCTGGGCGCGCTTGATTTCGCTGTCCCAGTAGGCGCCCTTGACCAGGCGCACCATGAGGCGGCGGCGCGTCCGACGGGCCAGGTCGATGACGAAGTCGATCACGTAGGGGCAGCGCTTTTGGTAAGCCTGGATCACGAAGCCGATGCCATTCCAGCCTTGCAGCGTGGGGGCCTGGCACAGGCGTTCGAGCAGGTCGAGGGAGATTTCGAGGCGTTCGGTTTCCTCGGCGTCGATGTTCAGGCCGATGTCGTACTGGCGCGCCAGCTCGGTCAGGCGCAGCACCTGCGGGAACAGCTCATCCATCACGCGGTCGTATTGCGCGCGGCTGTAGCGCGGGTGCAGGGCCGAGAGCTTGATGGAGATGCCCGGGCCTTCGTAGATACCGCGCCCGTTCGAGGCCTTGCCGATGGCGTGGATGGCCTGCTCATAGGATTGGTAGTAGCGCGCCGCGTCCTCGCTGGTGAGCGCGGCCTCGCCCAGCATGTCGTAGGAATAGCGGAAGCCCTCGGCCTCCATCGTGCGTGCGTTGGCCAGGGCCTCGCCAATGGTTTCGCCGGTGACGAACTGTTCGCCCATCATGCGCATGGCCATGTCCACGCCTTTGCGGATCAGTGGCTCGCCGCCCTTGCCGATCAGGCGGCCCAAGGACGCGGAGAGGCTGCCCTCGTTGTGCGTGCTGACGAGCTTGCCCGTCAGCAACAGGCCCCAGGTAGCAGCATTGACAAACAGCGAAGGGCTTTTGCCCAGGTGCGGCTCCCACTGGCCGCTGCTGATCTTGTCGCGGATCAGCGCGTCGCGCGTGGCCGCGTCGGGAATGCGCAAAAGCGCTTCGGCCAGGCACATCAGCGCCACACCCTCCTGCGATGACAGCGCGAATTCCTGCAGCAGCCCCTGCACGATGCCGGCGCGGCCCGCTGAGGCCTTGCGCTGGCGCAGCGTGCCGGCGATGCGCAGGGCCAGGGCCTGGGCGGCGTCCTCCATCGGCTGCGGCAGGCGCGCCTGCTCCAGCAGCGGCGCCAGGGCCTCGGGTTCGGGCACGCGGCAGGCGGCGGTGATGGCCTTGCGCAGCGGGTTGTCGAGGGCCGGGCGCGGGGCGAAACCGGCGAAGGGCGGGGCAGCAGAGGCGGTGGAGTTCATGGCAAGGCTCTCGGTGGGTGGAAGGGGGCACGGTTTCAGTGGGGTGCCCCGCAATGGCGAGATCATGCGTGCAAGAATGACGAATTAATATCTGAAAATTGGCGGTAAAGTAGAATAATTCGCTATCTATGACTGTATTCGGAACTGATCTGGACCGCATCGACCGCCAGATTCTGGCGATCCTGCAGGACGATGGGCGCATCGCCAACCTCAAGCTCGCCGAGAGCGTGGCCCTTTCGCCCACGGCCGTGCTGGCCCGTGTGCAGCGGCTCACGCGCGAGGGCTATATCCTGGGCTATGAGGCGCGTCTGAACCCCCTGAAGCTGGGTGCGGGCATGCTGGTGTTTGTCGAGGTGCTGCTCGACCGCACCACGCCCAATGTGTTTGACCAGTTCAAGGCGGCGGTGCAGGTGCGCCCCGAGATCATGGAATGCCACATGGTGGCGGGTGGCTTCGACTACCTGCTCAAAACCCGCACCGCCGACATGAATGCCTACCGAGAGTTTGCCGGTGCCGTGCTGTGGCAATTGCCCGGCGTGCGCGAGACCCGCACTTACGCCGTGATGGAAGAGGTCAAGCACGCCACGCGATTGCCGCTGTGACCGGCCGTCGTGCACGGCATCCTGTGCTGGAACCCACCCACCCAGCGCAGGAGAAGAAGCTATGCGCGTGTTCTACCTTGCCGCCTCCGCCCGGGGCCCCGTGGGCCTGAGACAATCGGGGGATGAGTGAACCGACCGAACTTTCCCCCGCCTTCGAACCGTCCGAACCCCCTAGTGGCGAGTTGCCCGAGGGGCAACTGCTGGTGCAGTCTGTCGACCTGGATGCCCAGGGCGTGGCGCGCAAGCCCGATGGCAAGGTGGTTTTCATCGACGGCGCCCTGCCGTCCGAGGTGGTGACTGCCAACACCCACCGCAAAAAGAACAACTGGGAGCAGGCCAGCCTGGTGGCCATCCACCGCGAATCGTCGCAGCGCGTGCGCCCGGGTTGTCCGCATTTCGGCCTGCACGCAGGAGCGTGCGGAGGCTGCAAGATGCAGCACCTGCATGTGGGGGCCCAGGTGGCCGTGAAGCAGCGCGTGCTGGAGGACAACCTCTGGCACCTGGGCAAGGTCAAGGCCGAGATGCTGCTGCGTCCCATCGAAGGCCCTTCCTGGGGCTACCGCTACCGCGCGCGCCTCTCGGTGCGCCATGTCATCAAGAAGGGTACGGTGCTGGTGGGCTTTCATGAGCGCAAGAGCCGCTACGTGGCCGACATGGAAGTCTGCCCCGTGCTGCCGCCGCATGTCAGCGCCATGCTCATGCAGCTCCGCGCGCTGATCGCCTCGATGGAGGCCCGTGACACCTGCCCGCAGATCGAACTGGCCTGCGGCGACACCGTCACCGCGCTGGTGCTGCGCCACCTCGAACCCCTCAGTGTGGGCGACTTGGGCTTGCTGCGCGCCTTTGCTGCCGAGCAGGGTTTGCAGTGGTGGCTGCAGCCCAAGGGGCCGGATACCGTGCACCTGCTCGACGAAGGCGGTGAGCCGCTGGCCTATGCGCTGCCCGATTTCGGCATCACCATGCCGTTCAAACCGACCGATTTCACCCAGGTCAACCCGCACATCAACCGCGTGCTGGTCTCGCGCGCGCTGCGCCTGCTCGATGTGCAGCCGCACGAGCGCGTGATTGACTGGTTTTGCGGCCTGGGCAACTTCACGCTGCCGCTGGCCACGCAGGCGCGCGAGGTGCTGGGCATCGAGGGCAGCGAAGCGCTGGTGGCGCGTTCCCGTCAGAATTACGCATTCAATCAGGCCTCCAGGCAGGATGGACAAGCGCTGGCAGCTACGCAATTTGTAGCGCGAAATCTTTTTGAGATGACCCCAGAGATGCTGGTGCAGGATGGCGTTGCCGACAAATGGCTGGTCGATCCGCCGCGCGAGGGGGCCTTTGCGCTGGCCAAGGCGCTGGCCGACATCGAACAGGCACGGCTCGGTGCGGAAGGGGCCTTGCCACTGCCTGCAGGCGCCGAAGGCTGGACACCGCCCAAGCGCATCGTCTACGTGAGCTGCAACCCGGCCACGCTGGCGCGCGACGCGGGACTGCTGGTGCATCTGGCGGGTTACCGTTGCACGGCAGCGGGCATGGTCAACATGTTCCCGCATACGGCGCATGTGGAGAGCATGGCGGTGTTCGAGCGGGGTTGAGGCGGATTGCGCCGCGGCTGACGGTGGTGCCCGGTACCCAGGGCTGTCGGGCGCATGGTGCGTTTGGCACTACGGTGGGTTGCATCGAGGCCCGCGTCTTTGTTTTTCCTGCATCGGAGCAACGACAAAGGGGGTCAGTTTCCGTCTTTGGACTCGATGCTCTCGGAAGCCGCAGGCTTGGCCGGTGCGCCAATGACCGAGGGCGTGCCTTCGATCTTGTTGTCGCGCATGTACTGGTCCATGTCTTTCCAGCCGGTGAACACGGCCGCCTTGTTGGCCTTGGGGTTGAGCGTGTAGCAATCTTCGAGACCGCGCAGGGCATGGCGACATGCACCGCCGATGGCCTTGGCCTCTTCCTCGCGCTGGGCAATCCGGGGGTCGGGGCCCAGTCCGGGAATGGTGGAAAGTTGGTCGCAGCCCGCCAGCAGGGAGACCAGGGCAACGGCAAGGAGGATGCGGCGTGGCATGGCAGGTTCTTTCGGAAACATCTTCTTTCATTATCGGCACGCTGCCGACCCGATTGAGCGCTACCGGACGAAATGTGCAACAAAAAGGCTCCCTCGGGAGCCTTTTTGCCTGTGAGGAGCGCCGCTCAGTCGCGTTCGCCGCCCATGATGCCCAGCAGGGCCAGCAGGCTCTGGAACACGTTGAAGATGTCCAGGTACAGCGCCAGCGTGGCACTGATGTAGTTGGTTTCGCCGCCGTCCAGGATCTGCTTGAGGTCGTACAGCATGTAGGCGCTGAAGATGCCGATGGCAGCCACCGAGATGGCCATCATGCCGGCCGATGAGCCCACGAACACGTTGATGAGGGCGCCCACCATCAGCACCATGGCACCCACGAACAGCCACTTTCCCATGCCGGACAGGTCGCGCTTGATCACGCTGGCCAGACTGGCCATGACGAAGAACACGCCCGCCGTGCCGGCAAAGGCCGTCATGATGAGTTCGGAGCCGTTCTTGAAGCCCAGCACCATGCCGATCATGCGCGAGAGCATCAGGCCCATGAAGAAGGTGAAGGCCAGCAGCACGGGCACGCCAGCGGCCGAGTGTTTTGTCTTCTCGATGGCGTACATGAAGCCAAAGGCGCCGCCCAGGAAGACGATCAGGCCCACGCCGCCGCGCAGCGACTGGGTGATGCCCGTGGCCACGCCGATCCAGGCGCCCAGCACGGTGGGCAGCAGGCTCAGCGCCAGCAGCCAGTAGGTATTGCGCAGCACCTTGTGGCGCTGCTCCTGCGAAATGCCGTAGCCATAGTCCGCAGAGGGGAGGGTGGTGATCCGGTCGTTCATCGTTGCTCTCCTGAGTGACCTGCACAGCGCAGGTGGGCGCATTCTAGAGGGCTATGCCTGCCGTGCCGGCGGGGCCTTGTCGCAAAGCCCTGTGGTTCGGCAAGGATTGCCCCCCGCCAAGGCCTGCACGCAAGCGCTGGGCTGGCACGCAAGCGCTGGGCTGGCACGGCGGCCAGGTGTACGAGGACCTCATCCACAACGGGCACACGGCGGATTCTCGGCCCCCCCCATCCCTTGATGGAATGCCTGAAAGTGGCGCGTCCATCCCGCAAGGCGGGGCGCCTTCGGTGTTCGTGGTGTGCGTTCCACCGAGATAATCCGGCGGCGAAGGCAGGCATTGAAGCGCTGGGTTGGTAGACAAAATACTATGAAAATAGTAGCTGTCAGCGATTTGCGGATAAGGGCTTGAGCCGGTTCTCACTAGAAAATTCGGCGCAGGCCGGTTTTTTGTATCGATTTCGTGGAAAAAAAGCCTGGCTACGCGGGAAATCCGTTGGCTGGCAAAAACGACCCTTGCGGACCTCATGGTCGGCCCGGGAGTCGCCCCACGATGAAACTCATTTGGTCAGGATCAGTTTTCCTTGGCGTGTGTTCTGCAACCGATACAGGGCACCGTTGTGGTGAATGGTGATCGCCTTCTGGCCTTGCAACAGTGCCTGGCTGTTCACGGCAGGCAGCCTTTCTGGTGCGCAGGGGGTGCCATAGGTGGTCCCGGTATGGGAAGAGCTGACCGATAAAGGGTGATGCAGTGTGCTTTGCATGGGAAGGAAGCGGATCAAAACAATGCAGTAATGATAACGATTCGCAATTGAATGTCCAGTCTTTTTGCATGGTTCCGGTCTGGATCACCGTGAGCGGGGGCGCAACGATGCTTTGCTCACGCAGGCCGTGGCCAAGGCTGCCCGCAGGGACATACGGCTGTTATTGCGGATCGGTGACGAAACCGATCTTGCGAAGCCCGGCGCGCTGGGCGGCTGCCATGACCTGCGCCACACGCTCGTAACGCACGTCTTTGTCGCCGCGGATGTGAAGATCGGGCTGCGGATCCTTGGTGGCTTCTTCGCGCAGGCGCGTGGCCAGCTCGGCGTCAGCGATGGTCTGGCCGTTCCAGTAGTAGCTGCCGTCGGCCGCGACGCTCAGGCGCAGGGTTTCGGGCTTGACCTGTTCAGGCTGGTTGGTGGCCCGGGGCAGATCGACATTGACCGAGTGCTTCATCACCGGCACGGTGATGATGAAGATGATGAGCAGCACCAGCATGACGTCGACCAGCGGCGTCATGTTGATCTCGTTCATCACCTCATCGGCTTCGTCCTGGGTTCCGAAGGCCATGGTCAGTTGCCTTTCTTGAGCGGACGCACGTTGCCGTTGTCACCGCTGGAGGTGACGCGCGCACCGGTCACGAAGTAGGCGTGCAGGTCGTGCGCGAAGCTGTTGAGGCGGATCAGGATGTGTTTGTTGCCACGCACCAGCGCGTTGTAGCCCAGCACGGCCGGAATGGCCACGGCCAGACCGAGGGCCGTCATGATGAGCGCCTCGCCAATGGGGCCGGCCACCTTGTCGATGGTGGACTGGCCCGAGGTGCCGATGGCCAGCAGTGCGTGGTAGATGCCCCAGACCGTGCCGAACAGGCCGATGAACGGCGCCGTGGAGCCCACCGATGCCAGGATGGCCAGGCCCGACTGCAGGCGGGCGGTGAATTCGTCGATGCAGTTGCGCAGGCAGCCGGTGACCCAGTCGCTCACATCCAGGCTGTCGTGCAACTGGGCCTTGGTGTTGCGGTGATGCTGCGTGGCTTCGCGCCCTTCGATGGCGAGCTGGCGGAACGGGTTGGACGGATCGGCGCCCAGGCGGATCAGGCCGTCGGCGAAGTCTTCGCTGTGCCAGAAGGTGTGCACGGCGCGGGCGTGCTTCTTGAATTTGATGATGTCCAGCGCCTTGATGAGGATGACGATCCACGACGCCAGCGACATGCCCAGCAGCAGCACGGCCACGGCGCGGGTGACGAAGTCGCCCTGAAGCCAGACGTTGGCAAGTCCGAATTGCGATTCCATGAGAACTCCTGAAGATTATTCGAGAACAAAATTGATGGGCACGAGGTACCACATGGCCTCGGGTACGCCGTTGCGTTTGCCGGGTACAAACTTCCAGCGGGTGACGGTGTCCAGGGCCTGCCGATCCAGTCGGTCAAAGCCGCTGGATTGGCTGAGTTCGATTTTTTGCGGCAGCCCATCGGTGCCGATGAACACACGCACTACCACCTTGCCCTGCTCGCCCATGCGTTTGCTGATGGCGGGGTACGCCGGTGCCGGGTTTTGCAGGTAGGTCGCATTGCTCGACGGCAGTTCGATGCGCGGCGCGGCGGGCGCCGCTGGTGCTGCCGCGGGTATGGTCGGCACGGCTGCCGGGACGGGCGTCGATGGCTCCGGATCTGCCTTGGCGGGGCTGACCTGGATGGCATGGGGTGAGGGAGTGGTGTCGGTAGCGGGCAGCGGCTGTGGTGCCGGGCGGGGGGCCGGGGCTTTGACCTGAGGGACGCGCTGGGGCTTGGGCGCCGGCGCGGGGGAGGGTGGCTCGGGCTGGGTGACCGGCGCGGGTGGGCTGACATTCTCGGCCAGCAGCACGGCCGGGACGATGACCTCCACAGCGCGTCGCAGCAAACCCGACTGAAGCGCCCAGAGGGCACCAATATGCAGGAGCACTACGCCAATGGCGATCAATGCGTTGCGGCTCAATCCCCGGGGTTGCTGGAAGCGATCGTAGGTTGACATAAAAAAGATAGCAGCCTGCGCAATGCCGGATTGCACCAGAGACCAGAAAGGTCAAAAAAATCAGGGTCGCAGAACCCACCAGGCGGAGCCCGCCACAATCAACAAAACCGCCAGAAGTATCGTGATGAACACCATCGGAATCCGTCTCAGGTCCAGGCTCTCTGCATGGGGCCTTTATTGTGCAGTGCGACATCCGTTTGGGCCAGTCCCCATGCGCACAGTGTGTCGCCCATCCCTGGATGGCGAATCCGCCCTGGACTGGATTCGTCTGGCTCTGGTGTGGGAGAAAGGGGTTCCATAGTGCGTTGTTGAAACGTGCAGGAGTGTATTGTAAATGAGAATATGTATTATTTGCAGCATCTTGCAGTGCGCCCTCGAAAAAGCAAAAAGCCGCCCCTTTCGGGGGCGGCGAACCTTGCAGTGGCGCCGTGAGATGGGTCAGAACTTCATGCTGGCCGTGATCTGGAACAGGCGGCCCGCTCCGGGCACGTAATGCGCGCTGTAGAGCGCATCGGCATAAAGCTTGTTGGTGATGTTGGTGAGGTTGGCCTTGATCGTGAGGCGATCGCTCAGGTTGTACTCGGCCATGAGGTCGGCGGTCACGTAACCGGGGGCTTCCCAGCCGGGGTTGCGGTTGGGTGTTTGTGCGCTGCGGAAGTTCAGGCCGCCACCCACCCGCAACTGCGGCGTGATCTGGTAGGCAGTCCACACGGTGCCACTATGGCGTGGGGTGAGGGATGGACGGCTGCCCTGACCCTCGGCCCCCTCGGCTCCGATGTCGATCTTGGCGCTGGGCATCCACATGTACGAGCCATAGATCTCCCATTTGGGTGAGAGGCGGCCGGTGATGTCGATTTCGGCACCGGCGGCATGGCGTTTGCCCGAAAGCACCGCAATATTCAGATCGGGGTCGGTGTTGCGCTCATGCAGTTTGGTCGAGTGGAACACGGCCAGGCGTGTGGTGAATCGCTTGTCGCTGGAATCTATCTTGGCCCCCACTTCGAGGTTGCGGCTCGATTCGGGTGGTGTGTTCACCGTCTGCGGGCTGTATGAGTAGGTATCGCCCGAAGTATTGAATGAGGTGCCGTAGGAAAAATGGTAGGAGTGCAAGGGCGTTGGCTGATAGAGCATCCCTGCGCGCTTGCTCCACACCGCAATTTTCTGACGGTAGCGGGTCGTGGTGAGGGGGCCGGGGGCATTGGTCGGGAGGCCGAAGGTGTTGTAACTGCCGTCCATGCTGTCGTAGCGCAGGCCACCGAGAATCTTCCAGTGTGGCGCCACTTGCACCAGGTTCTGGGCGTAAACGCCCCAGCTCCTGGCATCAAAGTCGCTTGTGGTGCGGCGCACCCGGCTGGCCTCGTCCACGCTGGCGCCATCGCTGGGGGTGCCCACGGTGGTCGGTGGTTTGGAGATGGTGATGCCACCCTGTGCCGCGCTCAGCGCGCCATAGACCTGTTTTTGTTCGTGCGAAAAGTCGGCACCTGCCAGCAGTTCATGGCGCAGGCCCAAGGCTTCGAACTTGTTGCTGAAGTCACTTTGCAGGTGCACGGTGTCCATGTCCTGCATCTTCAGGTGGTTGCCGCGTGTCAGGCGGGTACCGGGACCGAAGTTCGACAGGTTGGCGGCCACGCCGCCGGGTTGCTGGGCTGCAGCGGCCAGGCGCACTGCGCCGGCACGCTGGTCGCGTTCGAAGCTGCCGGCACGCAGCTGGGTCTTGATTTCGCTGTCGCCATCGAAGCGGTGCACATGCTGCAGGGTGGCCATGGTGGCACTGCCCGCGTTGTAGTCGCTGGCGGCGCCGTAGTAGGCCGTGGGGTCGAGCGGCAGCATGGTGGTGTCACTGACGTTTGATGTGGCGGTTCGGCGGATCCAGGGCAGGCCGTAGTTCATGCCGTTGTTGTTGTCCAGGTGGTAGACGCTCACCGCGAACTCGTCGCGCGTGCCGATGCCCCAGGCGTAGCTGCCAGCGATGCCTTTTTTCTCGATGCTGCTGCCCGCACCGTTGTTGTCGGCCGTGGTGCTCATCGCGTTAATGCGCAGTGCAGCGTTTTCGCCGGTATGGAGGTTGAAGTCGCCGGTGGCGCGGCGGTAATGGTGGTTGCCCAGTGTCACGTCCACCTGGTGCGTATCGATGAGACGCGGGGCCTTGCTGACCTGGTTGACCGCGCCACCGGTGGAGCCTCGTCCAAACAGCATGGAGGCTGAGCCACGCAGCAGTTCCAGCCGATCGAGATTGAACGTATCACGGTCGTAGAAGGCTGGGTCGCGCATGCCGTCTATGAACATGTCGCCAGTACTTTGCAATGCAAAGCCACGCAAGCGGATGTCTTCTTCTGCGCCCTCGGCTGCCAGGAAGGTGATGCCGGCCGTGTTCTTCAGGGCATCCTTGACGGTGTCGAGGTTGCGGTCATCGATCAGGCGTTCGGTGACCACCGTCACCGATTGCGGGATGTTGCGCAGTTGCTGCTTGCCCTTGCCGATGGTGGTCTCGGTAGCGCGCACGCTGTCCTTGCCCTCGGGAGCCTCTGCACGCTCCTTGACAATGACCGGAGCAAGGGTCTTTTCGGGTGTGGCCTGTGTCTGGGCCTGGACGCCGACGGAAGCCGCCAGCAGCAATGCGCCCAAGGGTACGCGTCGTTTGTTGAAGGGGGGGGTCTGCAGGGATACAGCGCTGCGGCGCTGCACGTTTGAATGTGCCAAGCTGGCCTCCGTCAGGTGGTTCGTTGCGTTGGATGCGGTGGTCTTGCATCCAGGTCCGGAGAGTGGCAGTGGCTGGCAATCGCGTGGCTGTGCGGTTTCTCGATCTTGATTTTAAATCAAATAATAGTCATTCGTATTTGCGATAGAGCGGTTTTGATACGTTTTCACAGGAAGCTGACGAAAAAAAAGCCGGCAAAGCCGACTTTTGATGGGTTCCTGCAGTGCTTACTTGACGTGCTTGCCGATCAGGCCAGCCATTTCGAACATGGAAACCTGGGGCTTGCCGAACACTTCCTTGAGCTTGGCGTCGGCATTGATCATGCGTTTGTTGGCAGCGTCCTGGAGGTTGTGGGCTTTGATGTAAACCCACAGCTTGCTGATGATTTCTGTGCGGGGCAGGGGCGCAGCGCCTACCACGGCTGCAAGGGCCGGGCTGGGCGTCAGGGCTTTCATGAAAGCCGCATTCGGGGTGCGCTTCGTGGCGGGGGCAGCGGTCTTGGCAGCAGCGGCTGATTTCACCGGAGCTTTTTTTGCGGTTGCCATGTTGGGTTTTCCTTTGTGGGAGTGTTCATGTCACCAGCGAAAACCTGCTTCTCCACTGGCACAGCGATGCTACTGGCAAAAAATCCGCTTTCCAAGCTGCCGCGGGCTTTTTTTGCGTCGCTCTGTTGCAACCATGCTGCCCGCGCAGCGCTTCAGTGGCAGGCTTGCTGGTTGTTGACGATGCGCTTGAGCGCCTCGGGGCTGAGAATACGCACATGGCGTTGCTTGACTTCGACAATGCCATCGTCCACAAATTTCGAGAAGGTGCGGCTCACGGTCTCGAGTTTCAGGCCCAGGTAGCTACCGATTTCCTCCCGGGTCATCCGCAGCACCAGCTCAGACTGTGAAAATCCGCGGGCATGCAGGCGTTGCACCAGATTGAGCAAAAAGGCCGCCAGGCGCTCTTCGGCACGCATGCTCCCCAGCAGCAGCATGACGCCATGCTCACGAACGATTTCCCGGCTCATGATCTTGTGCACGTGGTGCTGCAGTGCATTGACCTCGCGAGAAATGTCCTCGATGCGGTCAAAGGGCATTACACACACTTCGGCGTCTTCCAGGGCCACGGCATCACAGGTATGGTGATCGTTCACGATGCCGTCAAGCCCAATGATTTCGCCCGCCATCTGAAAACCCGTGACCTGGTCGCGTCCATCCTCGGTTGCCACGCAAGTCTTGAAAAAACCGGTTCGTATGGCGAACAGCGAAGTGAATTGCTCGCCGTTTCGAAACAAGGTGCTGCCGCGTTTGATCTTGCGGCGAACGGCCACAACGTTGTCAATGCGCTTGACCTGCTCGTCCGTCAGACCAACGGGCATGCACAGTTCCCGCAGGTTGCAGTTCGAGCAGGCCACCTTGATGGTTTGCGGATTCATCTGCATCGTCAACGGTCCGGCTTCGGTCGATGAAAGCGAAGCGTCTTCGGGACGTGCCGGAACGATGGGGATGCGGGGTGCTGACATGGGTCAAATTATCGCCCAATCTTTTCCCGGGGGAGCATAGTCCCCGCTCCACTGCGGGGCGCTTGACTGGAATCAAGGGATGGATCGGAAAATTCGGGCACATTACGCAAGCTTGTTTGGAGCCTACATGACGACAGTTGTAACCCCTGAATTGCTGACCCGGTTTGATGTATCGGGCCCCCGCTACACGTCGTATCCCACTGCAGACCGTTTTGTGGATGCCTTCGGGGAAAGTGAATACGTGCTGGCCCTGCAGCAGCGTCGGCAAAGCGCCGTGGGTAAGGCCCTGCCGCTGTCGATCTACGTTCACATTCCTTTTTGCGAGTCGCTCTGCTACTACTGCGCATGCAACAAGATCATCACCAAGCACCACGATCGCGCGGATGTCTATTTGCGTTACCTCGGCCGCGAGATTGATCTGCACACCGCTCACTGTGGCGTGGGGCAGGTGGTCAGCCAGATCCACTTTGGAGGCGGAACGCCGACCTTCCTGTCGGACGATGGCTTGCGTGAACTCATGGGTATGTTGCGCAGCAATTTCACCCTGGTTCCGGGCGGGGAGTACTCCATCGAGGTCGATCCCCGCACGGTGGATGCCGGTCGGCTGGCTCTGTTGCACGAACTAGGGTTCAATCGTCTGAGCTTTGGTGTGCAGGACTTCGATCCCGAAGTCCAGAAAGCAGTTCACCGCATCCAGCCCGCGGAGCAAGTGTTTGCACTGGTTGAGTCAGCGCGTGCCATCGGATTTGATTCCATCAACGTGGACCTGATCTATGGGCTGCCCAAGCAGACCCCTGACTCCTTTGATCGCACTCTGGCCCAGGTGGCCCAGTTGCGCCCTGACCGTATTGCGCTTTATGCCTATGCGCACCTGCCCGATCGATTCAAGCCCCAGCGGCGCATCATCTGGACCGACCTGCCCATGGCATCGTCCAAGGTGGCCATGCTGTCGCGGTCGCTGGATGCCTTCAGTTCGGCAGGCTATGTTTACGTGGGTATGGACCATTTCGCTCTGCCCGACGATGCGCTAGCCGTGGCTAAACGTCAGGGACGCCTGCACCGCAACTTCCAAGGCTACAGTACGCAGCCCGATTGCGACCTGATCGGCCTGGGGGTTTCCGCCATCGGGCGGGTCGGGGCGACCTATAGCCAGAATGCCAAGACCCTGGACGACTACTACGACCGGCTCAATCAGGGCCGCTTGCCGGTGGTGCGCGGTCTGGCGCTCACCCGCGATGATCTGGTGCGGCGTGCAGTCATCATGGCCCTGATGTGCCAGGGTGAATTGCTGTTTGAACCAGTCGAGACATCATGGCTGATCGATTTCCGCAAATATTTCGCACCGGAACTGGAGCAACTGCAGGAAATGGAGCAACAAGGCCTGGTGGTGCTGACGTCCGAGGGGATCGAGGTCACGGCCATGGGCTGGTATTTTGTCCGCGGTATCGCCATGGTGTTTGACAAGTATCTGCAGGCTGACAAGAACCGGGCTCGGTTCTCGCGCATCATTTAGTCTCCATGCTCGGATCCCTGGCATCGACCGCGTTGCTCATGGGGCTCGCAGGGGGCTCCCACTGCCTTGCCATGTGTGCGGCACCCTGTGCGGTGGTGACGGGGCAAGGTGAGGCGTCGGGACCTGTGCAGCGCGTGCAATGGCACCCCCGGGGGAGCCAGACACGCAGGTTGCTGGCTTATCACCTCGGTCGATTGCTGGGCTACGCTTCGGCCGGCGGCCTGGCTGCTCTGGCCATGCAGAGCCTGTCCTGGCTAACGCAGCAAAGCACCGCCTTGCGGCCCGTCTGGACTTTTCTGCATGTGGCCATGCTGGCCTGGGGGGCGCTGATGGTGTTGCAGGCCCGTCAGCCTGCGTGGATCGAGAATGCAGGGCGAGTTGTATGGATGCGGGTACGTCCTCTGGTTCAGGCGCCTGGAGGTATTTTTGCGACCGGTTTCCTATGGACCCTGATGCCGTGCGGGCTCCTGTATTCGGCCTTGCTGGTGGCGGCACTGAGCGGCGGTGTCTGGCAAGGGGCTTTGTCCATGGCTTTGTTTGCTGCAGGCAGCGGGGTCTGGCTGCTGGCCGGCCCCTTTCTCTGGCTCCGTTTGCGCCAGCGCCTGAATGCCTGGCGGGCTAGTTGGGGGACCCGGCTGGCTGGATTGATGTTGTCTGGTGTGGCTGTGTGGGCTTTGTGGATGGATCTGGTCTACCGCCCATCGCTGATTTGTCAATGACGGTCTGTTGCACAAAAGCGCCAGCGCGTTTGCAAAGGTAAAAGTAGTGTGGGTTGCACACCATAATGCGGTGTTGAACCCGCTGCGGTGAAGCACCGCGAAGTATCCTGCAATGGATGAAAACGCTGATGTACTGATAGACCTGAGCCAGTTGCGCATTGGCATGTATATCCAGCTCGACCTGAGCTGGATGAACCATCCTTTTCCGGTCAACAGCTTTCGCATTGCTTCCGAGTCCCAGATTGAAATTCTGCGCGAGCTCGGTCTGAGCAAAATCCGCTACATACCTTCCAGGAGCGATCCGCTTGCGTCGGAGTCTCTCATTGCGCAGGCTCCTGTCGATATGGCTCCGGTGCATGCCCTTGACGATGGCGCTGGGGCTGTGCCCGAACCAGAGCATTCCAACGTTCCAACGAGGCTTGCGCGGCATGCCCTGGATGTCAAGCGCCTGCTGTGGGATCAGCAACGCCGCCTGGATGCGTGCGATCAGCGTTTCCTGGGCATTACGCGAAAGTACCGCAAGCTTGCCGACAGTGCGGAAGGCAGTCCCGCACTGGCACGGCTTGAGAGCGAGGCGCTGGTGTCTGACAGCGTGCAAGAACTGCTGGACAACACCGAGTGCGTGATCAGCCTGTTGTCTGATGGCGTGGGTGAACGCAACACCCTGCATCCTGTGAATGTCATGGTGTTGTGTCTTTTGATGGGTAGAGCCCAGGGCCTCTCGCCTGCGGCCCTGCAGGACTTGGGCATGGCGGCGTTGTTGCATGACATTGGCAAGCTACGTCTTCCGACGACCGTCAGCAGCCCCTATCTGGCCATGACACCAGCCGACGAGGCCCGTTACCGCAGCCACGTGGGTGAGTCTGTCCGGTTGGGCCAGAACATGGGGCTTTCCAAGGGGGTTTTGCTGGCCATGGCGCAGCACCACGAAATGGCCGACGGCAGCGGGTTTCCGCTCAAGTTGCGTGGTGAAGAAATGTCCTTGGCCGGTCGAATTCTTTCGTTGGTCAACCACTATGAGCGTCTGTGCAATCCCGGTCGCAGCGCCCAGACAATGACGCCCCATGAAGCCCTCTCCGTCATGTTTGCACAGCAAAAGAACCGGTTTGATGCGGTAGAGCTGGGCATTTTTATCCGGATGATGGGGGTTTATCCGCCAGGTTCGGTCGTGCAATTGGTCAATGACCGTTATGCCATCGTGGTGTCGGTCAATTCTTCACGTCCCCTGCGGCCTTGCGTGATCGTTCACGATCCATGGGTGCCCAAGGACGAAGCACTGGTGCTGGATCTCGAAACAGCTCCGGAGCTGGGAATTCGTCGCAGTCTTCGACCTGCCCAGTTGCCCCGGGATGCGCTGGAGTACCTTTCGCCGCGCAAGCGGATTTGTTACTTTTTCGAGCGGGCCGTCAATCCGGCCGCGGTCCAGGCGGGGTTGTGAACGCTGGCAGCCGTTCGCAGGATGTTTTGTGGCAGGCAACCTTTGATGGGTTGCAAGAGGCCGTCTGGCTTGTAGACGCGCGCACCCGCTTGATCTTGTTTGCCAACCTGGGTGCTGCGGCACTGGTCGGCATGGAGCGCGAGGCTCTTCTGGGGCTTCCTGTTCAGCGTCTGGCGGCAACGCCGCAGGATGAGTGTTTTTGGGCAGAGGCCGAGGAGGTGATGGCCCAGGGGATTCACTCACTGACCAGTTTGCTGCGTGCCGATGGACAACTTGTGCCTGTAGATCGCAAGGTGGTGGCTTTCCCCTTGACGGTCAGTGGCACCGCCCTGCTGGTGACGATGATCGATTGCAGCGCCCGGCAGGCAGCAGAGCAAGAGCTGGAGGCCTTGTTGGCGGAACTGCGCGCCACGCTCGATTCGGCAGCCGATGGCATGCTGGTTTGCGGGCTCGAGGGCCAGGTGCGTGCCTTCAACCAGAGACTGGTGCATCTGTGGGGCGTGCCCCAGGACTTGCTGTTGCAGCGCAACGATGCGGCGATCCATGATTTTCTGGAAACGCGCGTGCGTGACGCCGGCGTTTACCGTGCGCGCTTGGCAACGATAGCCGCCAACCCACAGGCCTGCAGCCACGATGTGATCGAGCTCCACGATGGGCAGGTGATAGAGCGGCGCAGCGTGCCACAGAGAATCCATGGCGCAGTCACCGGCCGGGTGTATTCGTTTCGCGACATTACCCACGAAGTGACAGCACAGGCCGCGCTCCGGCTGGCCGCAAGGGTTTTTGATTCCAGCCCCCACGCCATTTTCATTGCAGACGATCATCATCGGCTGATACGCCTGAACCCGGCTTGCGAGCAGCTGGTGGGCCGTAGTGCCGGGAGCTTGCTGGGCCAGTCGGTGACGTCCTTTCTGGGAGTTCATCGGGTGCAGCCTTTCATGGATTCGGTGCAAGCGGACTGGCAGCGCAGCGGGCTGTGGAACGGCGAGCTGTGGTTGCCGCGCGAAGACGAAGAGGGATGCGCAGTGCAGTTGTCCTGGGTCGTTCTGCATGGTGAGGATGGGCGCATTGATCAGAGCATCGGCTTCATGCGCGACCTCACCCGGCAGCATGCGGCACAAAAGCGCATCGATGAGCTGGTGTACACCGATGTGCTGACCGGTCTTCCCAACCGCCTGCTTTTGTCTCAGAAGGTGGAGGCAACCATCCGGTCGCAGCATGCACCTGATGCGGGGTTTGCCATTCTTTTTCTCGATCTGGACCGTTTCAAGCTGGTGAACGATTCCCTAGGGCACCTTTTTGGTGACCGCGTCCTGCAAGTGGTTGCCACCCGACTGCAGACCTGTCTGCATCAGGCCGACATGCTGTGCCGCATTGGCGGAGACGAATTTGCCGTGTATCTGCATGCAAGTGACGCCTATGGCGCGGAACAGGTCGCACGCCGGATGCTGGATGTTCTGCACCAGCCTGTCCTGCTCGACGGCATGGGTTTTTCGATCCAGTGCAGCATCGGTATTGCGCTGTACCCGCAGGATGGAAGCACGCTGGACGAACTGATCAAACAGGCTGATACAGCCATGTACCGGGTGAAAGAACGTGGGCGCGGGAGCGTTGGCTTCTACCAGCCCCAGATGAATGCCAACCTGCTTGCACGCGTGCAGATGGAGCATGCCCTGCACCAGGCGCTCGATCGCCAGCACATGAGTGTGCAGTACCAGCCGCAGGTAGAAATGGCGACGGGCCGCATCATCGGTGCCGAAGCCCTGCTGCGCTGGAAAGACCCGGAGCTTGGTGCCATCACTCCAGCGGTGTTCATCCCGCTGGCCGAAGAGACGGGCTGCATCATTGCGCTGGGCGCCTGGGTGCTGGACCAGGCGGTGCAGGAGGCAATGCGCTGGATGCGCGCAGGCAATCCGATGGTGGTGTCGGTCAATGTTTCGGCGCTGCAGATGCGCCAGGTCGATTTTCCTGATCAGGTGGCGCGCGTGTTGCAGAAACACGGACTGCCCCCCGAGCTGCTCGTGCTGGAGCTGACCGAATCCATTCTGGTGCAGGATGCGCAAGAAGCAGCCCACCGATTGGGCCTGGTCGCTGAGCTGGGTGTGGGTCTGGCGATCGATGACTTTGGTACGGGATATTCCAGTCTGGCTTATCTCCGGAATCTTCCCATCCACAAGCTCAAGATTGATCAGTCTTTCGTGCGTGGACTACCGGACCATGCCGGGGACCAGGCGATTGTCAGCGCCATCGTCCATCTGGGCAAGGCGCTGCACTTGTGCGTGATCGCCGAAGGGGTGGAAACCCGGGAGCAACGTGCAGCCTTACGGGCGATGCAATGCGATCAGTACCAGGGCTATCTGTGCTCGCCCGCACTGACGGCATCCGAGCTTGCTTCGCTGCTGGCTGCGGGCTTGCGGGCACCTGCCGCCGCAGGACAAGGCCCTGGCTTCAAGCTGCAGTGAGGCCTTTCCAGAGCATGTAAGCCGCCAAGGCCATGAGCAGCGCTGCGAAGGCTCGCTTGAGCTGAGCGACGGGTAGCTGGTGCGCTGCGCGGGCCCCCAGCGGTGCGGTGAGTACGCTGCACAGCGCGATGACCCCAAGTGCTGGTAGCCAGACATATCCCCACGATGCCGCGGGCAGCCCGTCGACCGACTGACCGCTCACCACATAACCCGCAGCGTTGACCAGTGCAATCGGGAAACCGAGCGCTGCGCTGGTCGCCACAGCATTGTGGATGGCTACGTTGCACCACACCATGAACGGCACACTGACAAAACCGCCACCCGCGCCCACCAAGCCCGAGAGGAAACCGATGGTGCCGCCCGCCGCCAACTGCCCGGCGGTGCCCGGCATCTGGCGCGAGGGCGCGGGTTTCTTGTTGCGCAGCATCTGGAAAGCCGAAAAACTCACGAACAGCGCAAAAAAGATGGCCAGGAACGAGCCTTTGAGCAGGGCAAACACCCCGAGGCTTGCGGTCATGCTGCCCAGCACGATGCCGGGGGCCAGCCTGCGGGCGATGTCCCAGCGCACGGCGCCGCGCTGGTGGTGTGCTCGCACGCTGGAGATCGAGGTGAAGACGATCGTGGCCATCGAGGTGGCGATGGCCATCTTGACCGCCAGATCAGGCGCCACCTGCTGCTGGCCAAGAAAGTAGGTCAGAAAGGGTACCAGCAGCATGCCGCCGCCGATGCCCAGCAACCCGGCCAGGAAGCCGGTGCACAGGCCCAGAAGGGCCAGTTCGGTGATGAGAAGAAGGTCGAGCAGCATGCGGCAGGGCGCTGGAAGGCAGGAGGAGGGCGCAGACGATGCGCGAAATGGTGCGGGATGCACAGTGCCACCGAACAGAAAAGGTGTCTGCGAATGCCACCGGACCGGCATCCTGAACCGGGGGTTCAGGTGGGCGAGGGCAGCCAGGCGTTGGGTTCATCTGACGCGAGATGATCACGCTCACCAGGCAATGTACCAAGCCCGGGCTCAATGAGCATTGGTTCAAGGAAATATAAAGCCCGACAGCACCGCAGACGCCACCATTGTAGGCCCGAGAAGGGGGGCTTCCATTTCCCCTTGTTGTCGCGTCAGATCAGGCGGCCGTCGTTGCCCAGGGCCTCATCCAGGCGCTGAAGCAGCGCGTTCAGTCGCTCGTCCGTATTGGTCAGGGTTGCTTCATCTTCTGTGGTCTGCGTTCCGCCGGGGGCGGGTGCGTGCTCTTGTGCGGCTGCGGCAAGATCGTTGGCCTCGCGGTCGGCCAGTTCGAAGGCGAGGTTCAGCGCGGCCAGCACGGCAATACGCTCGCGGGCTCGCACCTTGCCAGCGTCGCGGATGCGGGTCATGGCTGTGTCCACCCGTTCCACCGCATCGAGCAGCCGCGCTTCGCGGCCCTCGGGGCAACCCAGCAGGTAGCTTTGCTGCATGATCTGCACTTCGAGCTGTTTCATGCGTCCTCCTTGGGTTCGGGCGTTGCCGGGAGGCGCTCGATCAGTGCATCAATCCGGTGGCGTGCTGCCTGCAGGCGCGAGCGCAGGGAGTCGCGCTCCTGGGTGAGCGCTGCAACCTGTTCGGTCATCAGGTCGTTGGTGCGTTGCAGTTGCTCGTGGCGTACCAACAAGCGCTCAACGCGCTCGGCAATTTGGTCGAGGGGAGACAAAGAGGGCATAGAGCCCGGGATTGTAGGCAGTTGGCTTTCAAAGCGCCTTAAAATCCCTCACGTTGGTGCTCGCGGTGTGGTTCACATGCCGCAGTTCAACGGGAAGCAGGGAGGTCGCCACCCACCAGGGCTGGCACCGGGCCTGCGCTGCCCCCGCAACGGTCAGCGGACGAATCACCCGATTCTCTCTCCATCACTCAGCCACTGGGCGCCTTGAACAAGCGCCTGGGAAGGCGTTGGAGGGCGTTCCGCCAGCCCGGATACCGGCCAACACGGTGGTTGCGTACACCCGGAAGGTTGTTGCGCAACCGTATCACCCATTTGCTGGCGGGGAAGCCGGCGCGGGTCGTTTGCTGATTCTGATTTCCATGAAAAATCTCTCCCTGTGCGCACGCCGTGCTGCGCGATTGCGTCCCGCTGTGCTGGCGGCCCTGTCCTTCATTGCCGCATCGGCGGTGCAAGCCCAGGAGCCCCTGCTGCCCATGCAGCCCCTGCTGCTGGCACAGAACGCACGCATGCCCTCGCTGCAGGATATGGTGGTGACCGCCACCCGTACCGAACAACCCCTCTCCGACCTGGTGGCCGACGTGTCCATCGTGGACCGCGAAACCATCGAGGCCACCGGCGCTACCGGCGTCGCCGACGTGCTGGCGCGCCTGCCCGGTATCGAGATTTCGCGCAACGGCGGTGTGGGCAATGCCACCAGCCTGTACCTGCGCGGTGCCGAGACCCGCTTCACCGCCGTGTACATCGACGGCGTGCGGGTGGACTCGCAAGCCACCGGCGGCGCGCAGTGGGAGCAGATCCCGCTGGCGCAGATCGAACGCATCGAAGTGCTGCGCGGCCCGGCTGCTGCGGTGTATGGGTCGGACGCCATTGGCGGCGTGATCCAGCTCTTCACGCGCAAGGGCGAGGGCGCCGCGGCGCCCTACGTGGGCCTGGGCCTGGGCAGCCAGGGCACACGCAAGCAGGAGGCCGGCATCAGCGGTGTCGCCGGGGCCGACAAGGCACTCGACTATTCCCTGGGCCTGGCCCATGCGCGCAGCGACGGTTTTGACACCAAGACCAGCGGCGTGCACAACCCCGACCGCGACGGCTACCGCAGCACCTCGGGCCACGCACGCCTGGGCTACCAGATCAATACGCGCCACAAGCTCGACGCCACGCTGCTGGCCAGCCACATGAACTCCGCCTACGACGGCTTTGTTCACACACCGGCCGCCCCGGTGGACGACCGCAACCACAGCCGCCTGCGCACGGCGGGCCTGAACTGGGCCGCTCAGTGGACCCAGGCCTACAGCACCCGCGTGTCGGTCACCGATGCCGCCACCCGCTACGAAACCACGCCCTCGCCCTACCGCACCGAAACCGACCTGCGCGGCTACCTGTGGCAGAACGAATACCGCCGGGGCGCGCACCGCTTCAGCGCCGCGCTGGAGCGCCGCGAAGACCACCTGAACAACCCGGCCCTGGACGCCTGGAGCACCACGCTGGACCGCAGCCGCTCGCAGGACGCCCTGGCGCTGGGCTATGGCTACAACGCGGGCGGCCACACGGTGCAGCTCAATGTGCGCCACGACGACGACAGCGAATTCGGCGGCAAGGGCACCGGCAGCCTGGCCTACGGCTACGCCATCACGTCGCAATGGCGCGCCACGGCGTCGGTGGGCACGGCCTTTCGCGCGCCCACGCTGTACCAGCGCTTCAGTGAATACGGCGTTGCCAGCCTGCGGCCCGAAACCGGCCACAACGCCGAGCTGGGCCTGCGCTACGCCCAGGGCCGCAGCAGCTTCTCGGCCACCGTGTACCGCAACCGGCTCAGCAACCTGATCCTGTTCAGCGGCGCGGGCCCCTGTGCGTCCACCTTCGGCTGCTACGCCAATGTGGCGCGCGCGCAGTACGAGGGCCTGACGCTTGCGGCCTCGCACCACTGGGCGGGCGTGCAATGGCACGGCTCCATCGACCTGCAGAACCCGCGCGACCTGGCCAACGGGAAACAACT
The DNA here is from genome assembly GCA_024710165.1 of Burkholderiaceae bacterium. Taxonomy (GTDB): domain Bacteria; phylum Pseudomonadota; class Gammaproteobacteria; order Burkholderiales; family Burkholderiaceae_C; genus Simplicispira. The sequence continues at coordinate 5,529 of JANJVG010000168.1, read as the reverse complement.
GGCGCGCCGCGCCAAGCGACATGCCACGTTGGGGGCCGACACGCAAGTCGCGGGCTGGACGCTGGGCGCCGAGCTGCAGGCCTCGGGCCGCCGCTTCGACAACGCCGCCAACACCCTGGTGCTGGGCGGCTACGGGCTCGTCAACCTGTACGCCAGCACCCGCCTGGCGCGCGACTACACGCTGCTGGCGCGCATCGACAACCTGGGCGACAAGGCCTACGAGCTGGCCCGCACCTACGCCACTCCAGGCCGCACGCTGTATGTCGGCCTCAAGTGGAGTCCCAGGTAAGCATGGCCACCTCTTCCTCCTGCCCCGCACTGCTGATCGCCGCCCCGGCCTCGGGCCAGGGCAAGACCACGGTGACGGCTGCGCTGGCGCGGCTGCACGCACGGCAGGGGCGGCGCGTGCGCGTGTTCAAGTGCGGGCCGGACTTTTTGGACCCGCACTGGCATGAACTTGCCAGCGGCGCACCGGTGCACTCGCTGGACCTGTGGATCAACGGCGCGCCCGACTGCGCCCAGCGCCTGCACGACGCCGCGCTCGAGGCCGACCTGCTCCTCATCGAGGGTGTGATGGGCCTGTTCGACGGCGACCCGAGCGCGGCCGACCTGGCACAGCGCTTCGGCGTGCCCGTGCTGGCCGTGGTCGATGCCTCGGCCATGGCGGGCACCTTCGGCGCGCTGGCCCATGGGCTGCGCGACTACCGGCCCGGCCTGCCCTGGGCCGGGGTGCTGGCCAACCGCGTGGGCAGCGCGCGCCATGCCGACATGCTGCGCGCCGGCCTGCGCGATCCGCAGGACTGGCTGGGCGCGCTGGCACGCATCACGCTGGGCGAGGGGCCGGCGCTGCTGCCCGAACGCCACCTGGGCCTGGTGGCCGCGCACGAGCTGCAGGACGCCCTGCAGCGCCTGGACGCCGCCGCCGATGCCCTGGCCGCCACGCCCCTGGGCCAGATGAGCGCCGCCGACCTGCAACGCTGGGCCGTGGACTTTCCCGCGTCCCAAACCACCGAGCCCGTGCCGCCGCTGCTGGCGGGCCGCACCGTGGCCGTGGCGCGTGACGCGGCCTTCAGCTTCATCTACGCCGCCAATCTGCAGACGCTGCAGGAACTGGGCGCGCGCCTGTGCTTCTTCTCGCCCCTGGCCGGCGACCGGCTGCCGCCCTGCGACGCCGTGTGGCTGCCCGGCGGCTACCCCGAGCTGCACGCCGCGTGCATCGCCGCCAACACCGGCCTGCGCACCGACCTGCAGCAGCACTTGGAGGCACGCCGCCCCCTGTGGGCCGAATGCGGCGGCATGGTGGCGCTGTGCGAAGCGGTGCAGCTGCCGGACGGCACGGTGCAGCCCCTGTGGGGCCTGCTGCCCGGCCAGGCCACGCTCCACAAACGCCTGGCGGGGCTGGGGCCGCAGCAGTTGGCGCTGGCGGGGCAGGTGCTGCGCGGCCACACCTTTCACTACTCTACGCTGGCCAGCAGCGCGCCGGTCATTGCGCGCAGCAGCCGCCCCGGCGAAGCCCCGGCGCCCGACGCGGGCGAGGCGCTGTACCGCGTCGGCAGCCTGCACGCCAGCTACTTCCATGCCTGGTTCGCCTCCAGCCCGCGCGCCGTGGCACACCTGTTGGGTGGGGAGGGCGCATGAGCCTCGGCATTGCGCGCAGCGAACTCATCCTGGGTGGGCAAAAAAGCGGCAAGTCGCGCCGCGCCGAACTGCTGGCGCGTGACTGGCTGGCCCAGTCGCCACAGCACCGGGCGCTGCTCATCGCCACCGCCCAGCCCTGGGACGACGAGATGCGCCAGCGCATTGCGCGTCACCAGCGCGACCGCGCCGAGCGCGTGCCTGGCCTGGCCACGCTGGAAGAGCCGTGCGACCTGGCCGCCGTGCTGCAGCGCGAGAGCACACCGCACACCTTGCTGGTGGTGGACTGCCTCACGCTGTGGCTCACGAACTGGACCATGCCCGCAGGGGTGGAGTCCATGGATTTTGAAAAAAATAGGGCTCTAGCGCACAACTGGCATGCGCAAACAGCTATGTTTTTGATAGCAATCGAGCGAGCCCCCGGGCCCGTTGTTCTGGTGGGCAACGAAATCGGCCTGGGGGTGATCCCGATGGGGCGCGAGGTGCGCGCCTTCGTCGATGCGCTGGGCCAGCTCAACCAGCAGGTGGCGCAGGTGTGCCAGCGCGTCACCCTCATGGCGGCAGGGCTGCCGCTGACCCTGAAAGCGCCCACCCTGAAAGAATACGCACCATGAACCCCACCCCCATCAAGCGCATCCTCATCGTGGTGGCTGTGCTGCTGGCGCTGCTGCTGCTGATGTGGGGCACGGCGCGCGCACAGGGCGTGCAGCTCACCGACGACCGGGGCCGTGCCGTGCAACTGGCGCGCACGCCGCAGCGCATCGTGAGCCTGCTGCCCTCGCTTGCCGAAACTGTGTGCGCGCTGGACCAATGCCAACGCCTGGTGGGCGTGGACCGCTACACCAACTGGCCCGAGAGCGTGCGCAAGCTCCCCCAGGTGGGCGGCGGGCTGGACCCGAACATCGAAGCCATCGTCGCGCTGCGGCCCGACGTGGTGCTCATGGCCACCTCCTCGCGCGCGGCGGCGCGGCTCGAATCGCTGGGCATTGCCGTGGTCGCGCTGGAGCCCAAGACCCATGCCGACGTGCAGCGCGTGCTGGGCAAGGTGGGCCAGTTGCTGGGTGTGCCCGATGCGCAGCGCGTGTGGCGCGCCACCGATGCGGGTGTGCAGGCGGCGGCGCAGTCGCTCAGCCCGCAGGCGCGCGGCGCGCGCGTGTATTTCGAGGTCAACCCCGGCCCGTTTGGTGCCGGGCCGGGCTCCTTCATTGGCGAAACGCTCACGCGTCTGGGCGCGCGCAACATCCTGCTGGATGCGTTGGGGCCCTTCCCCAAGCTCAACCCCGAATTCGTGGTGCGCGCCGACCCCGACCTCATCATGGTCGGCGCGCGCAGCGCCGAGGGTCTGGCCGCGCGCCCCGGCTGGGGCCAGATGCGCGCGCTGCGCGGGCAGCGCCTGTGCGTGTTCACGCCCGAGGAGTCCGACGTGCTCATCCGCCCCGGCCCGCGCATGGCCGAGGCGGCGCGCCTGATGGCCGCCTGCCTGGAACGCCATGCGGGCAGTGCACCCACCAAGGCACAGCGGGCAGGCGCGCAATGAGCACCGCCATGGCCCTGGGCACCCCCGCTTCCACCGCACGCAGCCCCGGCTGGGCGCACGGGCTGGCCGTGCTGCTGGCACTGCTGGGCGCGCTGCTGGTGCTGCTGGGCACGGGCGTGGGCAGCACCGGGCTGGAGAACCTCTGGCCCCTGTTGTGGGGCGGGCAGGGCGACGCCGCCGAGCGCGCCATGGCCTTGCAGATCGTCTGGGACATCCGCCTGCCGCGCACCCTGGGGGCCTGGGCCGCCGGGGCGCTGCTGGGCCTGGCGGGCGCCGTCGCGCAGGGCTTGTTCCGCAACCCGCTGGCCGACCCCTACCTGCTGGGCAGTGCCTCGGGCGCGTCGCTGGGCGTGGCCACCGTGCTGGCGCTGATGGGCGGCGGCGCGGGCATGGTGGGCGGGGCCAGCGCGGCCATGGCGGTGTCGGTGTATTCCAGCCACTGGCTGGTGCGCCTGGGGCTCACGGGCGCGGCCTTTGCGGGCGCGGTGTTGGCGGTGCTGCTCACGCTGGCGTTGGCGCGCGGCGTGCAGCACACGCTGCGCCTGCTGCTGGCGGGCGTGGTGGTGGGCGTGGTGCTGGGAGCGTGCACCTCGCTGATTTTGCTGATGTCGCCCGACTCGCTGCAGGCCATGCAGGCCTTCTTGCTCGGCTCCACCGGCTTTGTGGGCTGGACGTCCTGCCTGCTTATGCTGGCGGTGTGGCTGCCCTGCCTGGCGGCGGCCTGGGGCCTGTCGCGCGTGCTTGATGCGCTGGCGCTGGGCGAATCCACCGCGCACAGCCTGGGCCTGCCGCTGCCACCGCTGCGCGCCGCGCTGGTGGCCGTGCTGGCGCTGGCCACGGGCACGGCCGTGGCGCAAACCGGGCTGATTGCCTTTGTCGGCCTGGCCGCACCGCACCTGGTGCGCGCCGCCGTGAACGTGACGCATGGCCGCCTCATGCTGCTGGCCAGCCTGATGGGTGGCGCGCTGCTGGCGGGCGCCGACCTGCTGGCGCGCGGCCTGCTGGCACCGCAGGAGCTGCCCGTGGGCGTGCTCACCGCCGTGCTCGGCGGGGGCTATCTGCTCTGGTTGATGCATCGCAGAACAGCCACCAGGGGGTTGCTGTGATTGCTACTGAATTGATAGCTATCAGCGCCCAACAGATAAGCGCTGGAATCGGAAAACACCCCATACTCCACGGCGTCACGCTGGCGCTGGCGGCGGGGCGCTGGACCAGCATCGTCGGCCCCAATGGCGCGGGCAAGTCCACGCTGCTGCGGGTGCTGGCGGGCCTGCTGCCGGTGGGCAGCGGGCAGGTGCTGCTGCACGGGCGCGACCTGCACGCCTGGCCCCGGCGCGAGCGCGCCCAGCACCTGGCCTGGCTGGGCCAGAACGAGGCCGCCGCCGACGACCTGACCGTGTACGACGTCGCCATGCTGGGCCGCCTGCCGCACCAGGGCTGGATGCAGCCGCCCAGCGCCGCCGACCACGCCGCCGTCGAACAGGCCCTGCGCAGCACCCAGGCCTGGGAATGGCGCGTGCGGCCGCTGGGCCAGCTCTCGGGCGGCGAGCGCCAGCGCGTGCTGCTGGCGCGCCTGCTGGCCGTGCAGGCCCAGGTGCTGCTGATGGACGAACCCCTGGCCAACCTCGACCCCCCGCACCAGGCCGACTGGCTGCAACTGGTGCGCGACCTGGTGGCGCGCGGCTGCACCGTGGTCAGCGTGCTGCACGAGCTCTCCATGGCGCTGCAGGCCGACGACGTGGCTGTGCTGGCCCAGGGCCGCCTGCGCCACCACGGCGCGGCGCAGCATGCCGCCACCCACCGCGCGCTGGAACAGGTGTTTGACGAGCGCATCACCATCCACAGCGTGGCCGGGCAGTGGCTGGCGCTGCCGCGCCTGCATGCCCCGGCGTGCTGAACCGTTTTGAAGGAACCCCATGCAGATCGAAACCCCACCCACCGAAAAGCGTTACGACAAGGCCGAGGGCGAGCGCCGCGGCCTGGTCATCGTCAACACCGGCGACGGTAAGGGCAAGAGCACGGCGGCCTTCGGCCTGGCGTTCCGCGCCACGGGGCGGGGCAAGGCCGTGAAGGTGTACCAGTTCATGAAAGTACCCAGCGCGCGCTTCGGCGAGCACCGCCTGGCCGAGCAGGTGGGCCTGCCCGTCGAGGGTCTGGGCGACGGCTTCTCCTGGAAGAGCAAGGACCTGGATCACTCCGCCCAGCTTGCGCGCGACGGCTGGGCCAGGGCGCGTGCGGCCATCCTCTCGGGCGAGTACTTCCTGGTGGTGCTCGACGAGGTCACCTACCCGCTGATCTACGGCTGGCTGCCGCTGCAGGAGGTGCTCGACACCCTGGCCGCGCGGCCCGGGGACGTG